>JAFUDD010000328.1 GCA_017459315.1 Clostridia bacterium
AACATTCTCGGCCTTGTATGTGATCCCGTCGCAGGCCTTGTGGAATGTCCCTGCATCAAGCGCAATGCACTCGGTGCAGCAAATGCACTGCTCTGTGCCGATATGGCCCTTTGCGGAATTACAAGCTTAATTCCGTTCGATGAGGTGGTTACGGCGATGCTTACCGTCGGCCACGATATGCGGCGGGAGTACAGGGAAACGGCTATGGGAGGACTTGCCGTTACACCGACCGGAAAAGCGGTCGCTGCAAAGGTCCGTCGCTTCCAGGAATATGAAAAAACATCTGCAACCTATTAAAGGTATGCACGGTGTTATTGTCAGAAAGGGAAAGGAGCATGAAACCTATGAAAAAGAGATATTGGATTTTATTGATCGCGGCGTTGTTCCTGATCGCTTCTATTGCTTGTAGCGATAGATCGAGTTCGAACGCGAAGTATAGCTATGATACTGGGTACTATGAATCACCCGCCATGGCGGCGGAGATGGCCTATGACGAAGACAGCTATGATTATAACTACAACACCGTAGCGACTTCTGCAAAAGGCGCGTCGTCCGTCAGCAATGATGTGGAAAGCGTTCCTACCGAGACGAACCGCAAGCTGATCCGTGACGCAAACCTGTCGGTAGAGACAAAGACGTACGAAGATCTGCTTGCCAAAATGGAGCAGCAAATCAATCTGTTCGGCGGATACGTCGAATCCATGAGCGAGTCCGGCCGCAGCTATCGGTCCAGCTCAAGCTATCGTTCCGCTTATATCACCGCCCGCATTCCTGCCGATCGGCTTGATGAGTTCCTCGGTATTGTGGACGGGCTCGGCAATGTGACAAGAAAGAACCTCTCTACGCGTGATGTGACCTCGAATTACGTCGATATTGAGAGCCGTTTGAATGTACTGCAAACCGAAAAGGAAAGTCTGCAGAAAATTATGGCGAGTGCGGAAACGACGACCGACATGCTCGAAACGCAGTCCCGCCTGTATGATGTCATCGAGGAGATCGAAGCCTATGAAGCACAGAAGCGTACCTACGACAGCTTGATTTCCTACAGCACCGTCTCTATCGACGTTTCGGAGGTTGTGGAGCTGACCCCGCAGCCGGAGGAAACAAAACTTGAAGAACTGTCTCGCCGGTTCGTACAGAGCCTCGGCGATCTGTGGGAAGCCATCATCGACTTCTGCATCGACTTCATCGTAGCCTTGCCGTGGCTGCTCGTGCTCGGCGCGGTCGGCGGATTGATCTTCCTGATCATCTTTCTCCCGATTCACAACAGGGCAAAGAAACGCCGCAAGGCGCAAAAGGAAGCCGAAGCCGCAAAAGCAAATACGGCTGCAAAATAAATATTGCATTATCAACAATGCCGGTCGGAAATCCGATCGGCATTGTTCTATGTTGCTGATTTTTAAGCTCTTTCCGGTGCTTCCGTCTTTATCTTTTCTTCGGATTCCGCTTTGACAGCATCCCGCAGCTTGGACAAATAAGCAGAAAATTGCACCTTGTCATATCCGTAGGTCAGCTGTAAACCATATTCGTTCGGAAGCCATGTTTCAATCTGACTTTCGTTGTGTGCGATCACGGCTTCCATATTATCGAGCGCCTTATAGATTTTGGCCTCCGTTGTTTCGAGACGATCCATTTCTTCGTAAAGGGCTCGCATGTTTTCACGGTTTGGATCGGGCAGCGGATCGACCCATGCAAAAAGCAGACGCTTTTCCGTATCCTCGTCGGAATCGGTCTTCTCAAATGTCGGAATGTCGCCGGTAAATGCTTCGCCGAGATCATGGATCAAGCACATTTTGATGACCTTATCCATATCGGCATCCGGAAATTCATCCGCGATCCAGTAGGCCATCAGTGCAAGCCGCCAACTGTGCTCAGCCACGCTTTCATGCCGCCCTTTTTCCGTGTAGCAATGGCGCGTTGTATCCTTCAGCCTTGCGGCAAGATGAAGCTGTTGTAAAAGTGCAAGAGAATCCATACAGCTTTCCTTACAGCAGGGGGCTGACAACAGCGGCAATGCGATCTGCGATCGTATCAATGCTTTCTAACTTCCCATCCTTCATACACGGAACAAACACGATGGAAGCAAGCCGTTTGGCATATTCTTGATACTTTTTCCGTGCACGCGCCTGAATGGAGTCTATGCTCTCATATACGTCGCGTGCGTTGCCGACATAATCCCGAAATCCTTTTTTGTCGACATTACCGGCAGCTTCTTCGATGTCCATATCCAAAACAAGGTTGATATCCGGCTTCGGCAAATGAAAATGATCGTGTTCCAAGGTTAAGACGAAATCCAGGATATCCGGCTTATGCAGATCACAGTCACGAATGCTTTGATAAACGGCATTTGAAAGCACATACCGGTTGATCAGCAGAAAATCATATCCGCTGTAATCGAGCGACTGAAAGACTTCGAAGCGATCCAGCGCGAACCACAGCGCCATGCTTTTACCGTCCACTTCGTTTGCGGCAATTCCGTCCTTGGCCGTTAGGTATCGGCCGACAAGGGAACCGAAAAAGCTGTCATAAACAGGAAAGGACAGCTCCAAAACGGATTTCCCATGGGAACGGAGAAACGCGGCAAGCCGCTCCATCTGAACGGTTTTGCCGGTACCGTCAATACCTTCAAAGGCAATGATTTTTGTCATACCACTCCATAACAGCGCGCGGTATTTTGGGGCGGTGAACCCTATGCGCGCTGTATTTTTAAAAAATTATACCATGTCTCTTTCATACGGGCAAGAATATTCTGATAAAGAATCGCGAAGAATCCGAGTTGCTCCTTATCTATGACGAACAGACAGTTTTTGTGTCATACTCTTCACAGAACGACACGGCGGGATTCGCGTAAAATACACATATCGAACTGCGTACAATGCAGGTATGCAACGGAGACGAAAGAAATCAACCGGATACAGGACGGAGAATACGGCACGATTGTTGTCGATTGCGGCGCTCTTTGCGGCGCTGTTATTGACACGTCTTCGTATTCATACCTATCATTTGCCGTTCGCGCTTGCGCTGCTGTTGGCGATTACGCTGACGGATCTGGAACCCATTTGGACAGCCGCCGGTATACTTCTCGGCAGTATGATAGGGGAAATCTCCTGGCATGCGGCGGCATGTGCTGTATTGTTTACGCTGCTGTGGCATTTTACGGTACTGTTCTTCGGCCGTGTCAAATCCATGATCCGTGTTCTGCTGTTTCTGGGCAGCCTGCTGCTAACAACACCGCTTGCGCTCCTTTACGGCTTGCAGGAGGTTGGATACAGTCTTTTGACGATACCGGCAGTTTTCGCTTCTGCCATTTGCTTTGCACAGGGTCTTCGCGTTCTCAAAACAATGCACATAGCAAAGCTGTGGTCGGAATGGGATCAGGATGCGCTGCTGTTATCGACGGGGATATGTATTTTGGCCTTCTACGAAATTACAGTCCACGACGTATCCTTGTCCATCATACTGCTGCTGTTTCTGACCATGCTGCTAACGTCGGTGCGCGGGCTGTACGGGCTGTTTGCAGCGGCGTTGCTTTCTGTGGCTTTTGTGCTGTATACCAAGTCGGATGTCCGTATCGTTGCGGTGGCCACGCTCGGGGCGGCGCTGTCCGTTCCGTTTTCGAGAGAGGGAAAGCTGTGGATCGCAGGCGGGCACGTCGTCGCTGGTTTGTTAATGGCCGCGATGCAGCCGGATCCGTTGCCGGTTGCTATGCTTATCAATACGGCTTTGGCTTCGATACTGTTCCTAACCATACCGAAACCGGCTTTGAAATGGCTGAATCAACGAATGGATATCGAACGGCAGCTTGAAATGAACTCACGCTCCGCATTGTACCATACAAAGCAACGAACGGCGCAGGACTTGAACCGGATGGGGCGTCTGCTGAAGGATATGTCGGTGACATTCGATACGTCGCCGAAAGCCTCGGATTCCGTCGAAGCATGGACATTACAGGGGGCAGCGTCCATTTGCCTGCATTGTGAACGGTATGCGACATGCTGGAAGGAAGCAGAAACCATGCAGCAAACGGTTATGGAAATGGCGGAACGATTGGAAAATGCACAAAATGTCCTGCCGCAGGATCCTATACCACCTGATTGCGCATCCTTCAAGGATGTATGCGCTTCCGTCCTTTTGGCGTATCAGCAGGCTCTGATGCGGGATGCGGTATGGGATCGTTTCGGAAAACAGAATGCATATTCCATAAGGACGTTTCAAGGCACAGGCGATGCTGTGGATCGGCTGGCAGAGATGTATCGCTTTTTACCGCGCAGAAACCGGGAAATTGAGGAAAGACTCTTTGCGGCGCTTTGCCGCATCGGGGGCGGCGTAGCGGCGGTTGAATCGGAGTATGCGGACAAAAGGCTGCTGCTGCGTATCTATTGCAAAGAGGATATCTCGATTACCGTAAAACAACTGCTGCAATGCGTAAAGATGATCACACAAAAAGCCTATCGGCTGGTTCGATCCGTAAAGAACGAAGACGGAATAACCGTATTGTTGGAGCCGGCTCCCAAATGGCGCGTACAAATGCACGTTTCGCAGGCAGCCGTCGTGGGCGATCACAGCGGAGACAGTTACGGTCAGCGAAAAAGGAACGGAGGACAAAGCATCTATGCGCTGTCGGACGGGATGGGAAGCGGAACGGAGGCGGCAAACGAAAGCCGATCCGCCATTGAGACGCTGTTTCGATTATATGATGCCGGGATGGGACGGGACATGATCTGCGAAAATGTGAACCGCATGCTGATGGCCGGCGGAGAAAGCGACATGTACGCAACGCTTGACGCCGTTTCGTTTGATCTCAACAAGGGGACCGCGGAACTGCTGAAATTCGGCACACCGCCGTCCTATTTGCTTCGCGGGACAACGTTATACACGCTTTGCGGGGAAGCGTTGCCTTGCGGAATCATTGACGATGCAGCACCAACCGTGATCCCGCTGACATTTGAGCAAAACGATATCCTCTTTTTGCTGACAGACGGTGTAACGGATTCCTTAACGGATCGGCTTGAAAGTGTTTTGATCGAAAATGCATCCCTTCGTGACGGCGCAGACCGAATCCTGCGGGAAGCACAAGCCGGAGAGCTGGAGGATGATATGTCTGTCATGCTGCTGCGTGTTTCCTCATGAGCATCAGCATCGAGTGGTTTCTGCTCGATAATACGATGATGAATCTGTGTATCTTTTTGCTTGCTTCTGCACTTTCAGGCACACGCGTTCGGTTTGGTCCGGTTTGTCTGTTTTCGATTGCAGGCGCCGTCTATGCGCTCCTGTCATTGTTCGTATGGCCGTGGCTCGGTAGGCTGCCGGTCAAGCTCATTGCATTCTTCACGCTTGCTTTGCCGATGCGGGAGAAAGGTACGTCACTGTTGATTATGACCGTTTGCCTGCTGCTGTCGGCAGCGATGATCGGCGGCGCGGTCGTCGGCATCACCCTGCTGACCGGCGGAACGGTGATGATGAATGGAACAATTATCGGAACGCTGCCGCTACGCTCGGCACTGATCGCTTTATCAATTGTGCTTTTGCTGCCGCGTATCGTGCGGTCGCTTTTGCAAAGGCATGAACCACGCAGCTTATATACTGACATCCTTGTGCAGATGCCGGATAGCGAGCGGCAGTACAGGGCGCTAATCGATACCGGAAACCTGCTGATCGAGCCTGTCAGCGGCTTGCCGATTCTTTTGCTCTACGATGCAGACGTGCCGCCCGAACGGATGGTAGTTTACGCAACACAAAACGGGGAAGGTATTCTGTTTGCCGCGAAGCCAAAACGGGTCAGCTTGCCGGATTACGGCGATTGTGAAATCAATTGTTATGTGGCGCGCGCCGTGCAGCCGATTCCCGATGCGGAAGCGGTGCTGCCTGCAAAGCTGCTGCCTTATCATTGGAGGAAAAGGAATGAGAAAACTTTGGAAACGCATTTGGGTACGGATACAGCTGTGGATGCACCTCGGCCGGAAAAACGCCGTATGGTTTATACACAGCGGAGAGACCGTGCCGCCGCCGCTCTATCCGGAAGAAGAAGCCCGCTGCCTCGAAGCAGCGCAGACGGAAAAGTGGGCAAAGGATAAACTGATCGTTCATAATTTGCGGCTTGTTGTTTTTTTAGCCAAGAAGTTCGATAACACGGGCGTATCGACGGAGGATCTGATCAGCATCGGAACAATCGGCTTAATGAA
>JAFUDD010000329.1 GCA_017459315.1 Clostridia bacterium
TACCGTGAACGGGGAAGGGGCTGCTAAAAAATCAAAAAACGATCTATGGACGGGGAAGAACGCCATTAAAATCGGCGTCTGCTTCTTTATGATGTTAGCGGCTTTTGCCATCCGTATGACAGGCGTTCCATCTGAAGGATGGAAGGAGGTCGGCAGCTTCACAAGCAACGAACCCTTGCCGACGGATGACGCGCTCGGTGTGCTGCGATTTGTGGAACGTGAAGCGAAATGGTCTGCTCTGGTCAAAGCCAACGACGTAGAATTGCTGCGCGACTCCATGCTTTTGCGATTATCCGCCGCCGAAGAAACCGTGCGTGCGGGAATAGAGGGTAAAGTATTATCCATTGATACAGATGCACAATACGGCAATTGCGTTTCGATTGCCGGGGAAGATGATATTGTTCTGAAAATATACGGACTTGAAACAATCGAACTGCATAAGAATGATACCGTGCAGGCCGATACGCTGCTTGGCAGCGTTCCGGTCGGCAGAAGTCTTTACGTTGCTGTAGAAAAGGCCGGATTGCAGCAGGATCCTTCGCAATATATTGACCTATCCGTGCACGGACATAATGCGATGCTGTAATGTCGGAAACACGGAAATATCCATTTCCCTTGTAACCGTTCCGATCCTTTGTGCTTACTTGATTCTTTATCCGTGGCATGTCGTTTTTTGTGCGATCCTTGCTCTTGGTTTGCATGAAACGGCACATATACTAACAGCCCGAAAAACGGGGTTTAGGATCGATATTCTCCGCGTGACGCCATTCGGTGCATGGATGCAGCTTGACACAGCGGACGGGGAAGGGCGAAATACGGCTTGGATAGCAATCGCGGGACCGGCTGCAAATTGTGTTGCCGCAGGCGCCGTCGCCTTGCTGTTGCATTTCCATACGTCCGCACCGGCTTTTCTCAGTTCGTTTTTGACGGCAAACCTCGTCCTCGGGTTCGGCAATCTTTTGCCGGTTTTCCCGTTAGATGGCGGCAGAGTGCTGCAATCCGTCCTAGAACGCGTGCATACGCAAAGATTTGTCCGAAACATCACGATGCTGACATCATTCTGTATGGAAGTGATTGGTGTGTTTTTCGGCGTATGGGAGCTTTTACAGCGAAGGGAAGCCGGTATGCTTCTGTTCGCTGTATCCATGTCTGCATGCTCCATAACCGCGTTTATCCGCAGGGATTCGGCAGGTGCGAATACGATTCTCCAGCATCGTCAAGTCCTGTTGCAAGGAAAGGCGTTGCCTGTTCATGCAATTGTGCTGCGACAAACAGCGCTTCTCGGCAAAGCAGTCAGCGAGATGCATTCCGGCGCCTACCACATGATCTGCGTACTGGACGATCGAAATCGTCCTGTTGGAATTATAGATGAAGAAGATCTGTTATCAGCGCTCGGATCGTATGGCAGTCGAGCCTCGCTTTCCGAAATTATGCGTAATTCAAAATTAGGGGTAGAATTTTCAGATAATCGTGGTATACTGAATCCATAAGCTGACAGGAGGCTACTATGGAAGAAGAATACAGCTTGGAAAATGCCAAAGCATTTATCAAA
>JAFUDD010000330.1 GCA_017459315.1 Clostridia bacterium
AAGAACTGCTGTAAACGTCCCAATACCTTTGCCGCTTCCCGCCCGGGAGGCGGCTTTTTGCGTGGAGAGACGGGGCGGAATACTTTGAAAATAATCATCCCTGCGCCGATCCCGGCTTTTCCTGCCGAACGGCGTCTTGTTTTGCAAGGCGGTATAAAGCGCGGCGGGGCGGGCCATACTGGGGATGAGGTGATGAAAAATGCAATGGACACAAAAAGAAACAATGCTTTTGCAGGACATGATGAATTCCGAACAGATCTGCATCGAAAAGTACACCGACTACGCCGAGCGCGCGTGCGACCCGGAGCTGAAGACGCTGTTTGACAGCATCAAATCCGTCGAACAGGGCCACTACGACACGCTGTCGCAGATGGCAAATGGCACGATCCCGCAGATGAACGCGCAGGGCGGTCAGGCGCAGGGCAACGGTCAGGCGCAGGGCGACACGAACACGCAGGCGCAGGGCGGCTCTGCACAGAGCAAAAAGCCCGGCAAGACGGAGGACGGCCCCGCGGAGGACTGCGAGGAGGACGAATACCTTTGCCGCGACGCGCTCGATACCGAGAAGCACGTTTCGTCGCTGTACGATACCTGCATCTTTGAGTTTGTCAGCGCGCAGGCGCGCGACGTGCTGAACCACATCCAAAAGGAGGAGCAGGAGCACGGCAAGCAGATTTACGACTACATGTCCGCGCACGGCATGAGCGCGTAAACACGCCCCAAACGAAACCGGACACGGCCTTTCGCCGTGCCCGGTTTTGCTTTCTGTTCTATGCTGCGGCGGGGATCGTAACCGTGATCTTAAACAGGTCGCCGTCGATGTCGATGGAAACGGAGCCGTTTTGCAGCGCCATCAGGGATTGGGCAATCGACAGGCCGAGGCCGCTGCCCTCGGTATTGCGCGAGGCGTCGCCGCGCACGAAGCGTTCCATCAGCTCGTCGCCGGAGATGTTCAGCGGCTCGCGCGAGATGTTCTTGATCGAAACCGTTACGGTATTTTTGCTTTGCGCCGTTTCGATGTAGACGCGCGTTTCGGGCTGCGCGTACTTGCAAAGGTTAGAAAACACGTTGTCGAACACGCGCCACAGCAGCCGCCCGTCCGCCATGACAAACGGCTTTTCGGACGCAAGGCACAGCACAGGCGTCAGCCGTGCCGCCGTCAGCTTTTCGGCGTATTCGCCCATGACCTGTTCGAGAAGCAAATGCAGATCGGTGCGTTCAAGGTTCACCTGCATCGCGCCGGACGAGGCCTTGCTCGCCTCCACCAGATCGTCGGTCAGTTTTTTGAGCCGCGCGGACTGGCGATCGAGCACTTCGAGATACTGCGGCGCGTTTTCGGACTGCAGACCGTCGCGCTCCAGCAGCTTTACATAGCTGATGATCGAGGTCAGCGGCGTCTTGATGTCGTGAGAAACGTTCGTGATCAGTTCGGTTTTCATGCGCTCGCTTTTCATCTGCTCGCGGACGGCCCTCTGCATCCCGTCCGTGATGCTGTTGAGGTTTTCGGCGTGCTTACGAAGCGCCGGGAGCAGATGCCGCGTCGGGATGCGGTAATCGAGGTTGCCCTTGGCCAATTCCTCGCCGCCCTTTTCGAGCCTGCGAAGGCCGATCGTGAACAGCACGACAAGCGGCGTCAGCACGATTTCGGCGAGCAGCCAAAGCCACAGCAGCCGACCGCTGCCCTCCATCAGCAGCGCCAGCAGGACAAGAAACCCAAGCCCGCCCCATACGAGCGCCGTGCGCCAATAGAGAGGGAGGCTTGTTACTGCATACGCGATCCCGCGGCCGAGCCACTTTATAAACCGCCACAGCAGCGACAGCACCCGATACGTGAGCATACTACGCCACCACTCGCCGGATTTGAGCCGCGCGGCAAAGGTCACCGGCAGCGACAGACCGAGCAGCAGCCACATTACGAACACGCCGCCGAAGAACAGGGCGTAGGCGACCGTCAGCGCGTCGTCATAGGCAGGGCGGGAGGAATAGGCGATGAAGGTGCTGCTGTCCGCCACGCGCGACAGCAGCAGGAACGTTCCAAACAGCGCGAGCAGCAGCAGGGCAAGGTAGAGGTCGAGCGGGATGCGGTCGATCCAGTTCAGATGGATGCCCTCCACGCCGCGCTTGTGCCCCGCCGCGATGCAGAGCCACACAACGCACGCGAGCATAAGGAGAAGCGACAGCGCAAGCGCCCACACAAGCAGCGCCCGATGTGTGGTGATAAAGTCCGCGCCGCGCACCGCAAGGGCGATAAGGTCGTTCACGGGCAGGGCGGCGTCGATCCCGACGACCAGCGGGTATTCGGTGGTCTCCACGCGCCATAGGTAGGCCGTCAGGTATGCCTCGTTGTTTTCAAGGACCTCGACCTGCGTGGTCGTGCCGGGAAACTGCGCCTCCAAAGCTCTTGCGTCGGCATACGCCGGGCTGTAATCGGTATAGCGGCGGTAGATGACGTTGCTCTCGTCGGGCGCGAAGGTGATCGTGAGGGCATATCGCGCGCCGGGGTAGTCGTCATAAACGTCCGGCTGCGCCGTTACGTAGGGCGAAGGCGTGATCGCGGCCTCGTCGAAGTCCGCGGGGCTTGCCGTTGTCGTCTCGATCGGCGCGGCAAGGCTTGCGCCGATTTCGCTGTCAACGGGGGCGGGCAGCTCGGCGATCTCCCAGTCTGCAATCGTGCGGCCTTGATAGCGGCCGTTGTCGAATCCTGCGAAAAACGTGCTTTCGGCCTCCTCGCGCGAATGGAAGTACAGCACCTCCGCAAACGGCGTCCGTTCCGCTTCGGAGAAGCCTTCTTCGGCGGCGTCGAGCGGCCGGCGGTGCTCGCGGATGGCGGTAAATTCGTAGGGGCCGAGCACCGCGCTGTCTGTGAGCGTGTCAAAGATTTCGCTGCCGTCGGGACCCATAAGCCCCAGACGCAGGTTGGTTTGGCCAACGGCAAAGCTCTCCTGCAGATTCCCGGCGATCATTTCGTTGTTCGGTGTACCGTCCGCGTTGGAATACGCATTCAGCATGTTTTGCACCTTGCCGTAGGCGCGGGAGGCAATGTCGCGGTACATCGAATCGCGCACGCTTGCGGCAGATGCGTCGCTGTAGTCCCCGAACAGGCCGTAAGCCCCGGACGCGACGCCGATCATAAGCCCCGCGCCGGACAGCAGCGCGGTCACGCCGAATACGACGAACAGCACGACGCACAGGATTTTTAAGAATAAAGAAGATTTAGCTTTCATATCGGACTCCTTTTGTCAGTTGATGGGGGACAACGGCGCTGCACACCGTCCCCCCAAAGCCTTCCCCTCATGGGGAAGGGGGACCGT
>JAFUDD010000331.1 GCA_017459315.1 Clostridia bacterium
AGGCTGCCGAGCGTGATCGCGCACAGATACAGCACAACGGCGGGCCATATCCCCCACGCCACGGCGACCTCATGCACGATCGGCTGCGTCGAGGGGTAGTAGGGCGTGATGTAGAACATGTTCGCTTCCCGCCGGATGTCCCCGATCCAATGATGGCTTAACACATTGATCCCCTCCGCCACCGCCGCCATGCCGCAAAACAGCAGCAGCGCCGGCCAAAAGGGTGCCTTGGGGCGCTTTTTCAACAGCAGCAGCGCCGCGACCGCCAGCTGTACCATTGCCGCGTGGTATAAAAAGCCGTGCCAGAACAGCCAGATCTGCGGACGCAGCATGTCCGCCGGGATCAGCAGCGCGACGACGGCGGCCAGCAGCGAGTACGTCGAAAGGAACACCAGCCCCGCCTCCCGCGCGCGTCCGCCGAGAAGCGGCAGCAGCGCCGCCACATACATTGCCATGTCGCACAGCTGCCACGGAAAATACCACATCGACGGCGCGTCCGTGTACACATACCGCGGGACGAACCATTGCTTCCATGCCTCCGCCAGCAGCATGCTCACGCCGAGCACGAAGATGAATCGCTGCAGCGTCCGTTCACTCCGATTCCGTAGCAAACAGAACACGCCCGCCGTGCCGAGCAGCACGCCGAGCAGGATCGCAATGTGCAGCGGGCCGAACATCGTCGGCGTTTCGGAAAACGTGATCCCCATGCAGCCTCCCTCCTGTACGGCTATTGTACACCGTCCGCGCCGCGGCTGCAACTGTCTTTTCCGTTTGCGGGGCTGTCGCTTCGTTTTTTGTAAAATCCTTGTATTCACCCGCCGGTTGTGGTATATTCTTTTGTATACCACCTCCCATGCGAAATCGGGAAAGGAGACGTATGAAACAAGAATTGCAACCGCTGCTGACGCCGTGGAAAATCGGCTCCTGCGAAATCAAGAACCGGTTCGTGCTGACCTCGATGGGCGGCACCGACCTGTTCGGCTGGATGGAAAAGAACCATTTCGACAAGGCGGGCGCAGCGTTTATCAAGCGCGTTGCCGAGAACAACTGCGGTCTGGTGCTGCCCGGCTGTCAGCCGGTCTATAACCCGATGTTCGGGCAATGGCTGTACAAGAACAAAAAGATGTACCGCGACCTTGCGGCGTGGATGCCGGCGTTCCACAAGACCGGCGCAAAGCTGTTCGTGCAGCTCACAGCGGGCTTCGGGCGGTCGTTCACGATCTCCGAAATGATGGAAACGCTCTATACCAACCCCGTGCTGCGCACGCTTGCCAAGCCGGTCATGGATCTCGACAAGATCACCGCCTCCGCAAGCCCCTCCCCCAACCGCTGGTCGGACAAGGTGCCCTCCCGCGCGCTGACGGTAGAGGAAATCCAAGAATACATTGACGCGTTCGCCAAGACCGCAAAGCTGCTGATGGACGCGGGCGTGGACGGCGTGGAGATCCATGCGGTGCATGAAGGGTACTTGCTCGACCAGTTCACGCTGCCCTATGTCAACAAGCGCACTGACGAATACGGCGGCTCGTTCGAGAACCGCTATCGCTTCCCCGTCGAGATCGTCAAGGCGATCAAGGCCGTCTGCGGCAAGGAGTTTCCGGTGTCGCTGCGGTACAGCGTCGTGTCCAAGACCAAGGGCTTCCGGCAGGGCGCGCTGCCCGGCGAGGACTACACCGAGGTCGGCCGCGACATGGCCGAATCCGAAAAAGCGGCTAAGTATTTGCAGGACGCGGGCTACGACATGCTGAACTGCGACAACGGCACCTACGACGCCTGGTATTGGGCGCACCCGCCGATCTATATGCCGGAAAACTGCAACCTGAGCGACGTGGAACACATCAAGCAGTTTGTGGATATCCCGGTCGTGTGCGCGGGGCGGCTCGATCCCTACGTCGCCGCCGAAGCCATCGCCGCGGGCAAGCTGGACGGCGCGGGCTTTGCGCGCAACTTCCTTGCCGATCAGGAATGGATCACCAAGCTGATCGAGGAGCGTGAGGACGATATCCGCCCCTGCATCCTCTGTCACAACGGCTGCTTCAATATGTGCCACTACAAGGGCGTCCCGAACGACCAGTCCCTGTCCGACAGTCTCGGCCTTGCGCGGTGTGCGGTCAACGCCGAAACGATGCAATGGAATAAGCACTATATTAAGCCCGCGGCGAACCCCAAAAAGGTCGTCATCATCGGCGGCGGCATCGGCGGCATGGAGGCCGCAAGGGTGCTGAAGCTGCGCGGGCATGAACCGGTCATCTATGAAAAGAGCGATGCGCTCGGCGGCACGTTCATTGCGGCAAGCGCGGAATCCTATAAAGGCAAGCTGCGCGCGCTGTTGGCATGGTATCGCCGCGAGATGGACAAGCTCGGTATCGAGGTGCATCTGAACAGCGAGGTCAAGTCCGTCGCGGACTTCGCGGGCAGCGAGATCATCGTTGCCACCGGCGCAAAGCCGCGTTTCTTCCGCAACGTGCCGGGCTTTGACAAGGCTGTGGAGGCGTGCGACTACTTAAGCGGCAAGCCCGTGGGCGACACCGTGGCTGTGATCGGCGGCGGTCTGACCGGCTCCGAGATCGCATATGAGCTGGCCCTATTGGGCAAGCACCCGATCATCGTGGAGATGAAGGACGATCTCATGTCGCAGACCGGCGTGTGCCTTGCGAACTCGTCGTACCTACGCGAATGGTTCGCGCTCCATAAAACGCCCGTGTACCTTGAAACGACGCTGAAGGAAGTACGCGACGGGGAAATCGTCTGTCAGACCAAGACCGGCGAAATCACGATCCCGTGCGACTCCGTGATCAGCTCGGTCGGTTATGTGCCCGCACCGCTTGCGGCGGAGGGCAGGAACGTGCACCTTGTCGGGGACTGCAAACAGGTCGGCAACCTCAGAAGCGTGATTTGGCGCGCGTATGAAGTCGCCATGAAGATTTGATCGGGAGAAATGGACAGCAGAACAACAGGCCGTCTACGATGGCGCAAAGGGCGAAACCTACGCCAAGATCATGCAGACGCTTGTGCGCTACGGCGAGCTGTACGGCGCGCAGGAGATGGTGCCGATCATCACGAACTCCAACAAGCTCCGCACCTACACGTCCTGCCGCTTCTATGAGGACGACAAGATTCTTTCCATGATCACCGGAGGTGAAGCAAAATGAAGGCATTCCAAATCAAGCCGAACGGCGTGGTCGAGGTCGAATGACGCCGCAAGACTTGCCCGGCGGCTTTGAATCCGCCTATATGCGCGAGGCTGCGCGGGTCGTGCCGAGCGCGGCGCAGCTGGACTGGTACGCGATGGAGCAGTATGCGTTCATCCACTTCGGCGTCAACACGTTCACCGACCGCGAATGGGGCGACGGCACCGAGCCGGAGAGCGTCTTTGCCCCGCAAAAGCTCGACTGTGACCAATGGGTCGATGCGATCAAGGCCGCAGGCCTACGCGGCATGGTGCTGACCGCCAAGCATCACGACGGCTTTTGCCTTTGGCCGTCAGTGTATACCGAACACAGCGTGAAGAACAGCCCGTGTCCGGTGGACGTTGTGAAGGAAGCGGCCGACGCGTGCCGCCGGGGCGGGATCCGCTTCGGGTTCTACCTCTCGCCGTGGGATCGCCATTCCCCGCTGTACGGCACCCCGGCGTATAACGACTACTACTGCGCGCAGCTGACCGAGCTTCTCACCGGCTACGGCGACATCTTCTGCGTCTGGTTCGACAATGCGTGCGCCGAGGCCGGCAAACAGACCTATGACTTTGAACGGTATATCGCGCTTGTCCGCCAGTATCAGCCCCGCGCTGTGATCTTCAACGACGCCGGGCCGGACGTGCGCTGGTGCGGCAACGAAGCCGGGCAGGCGCGTGCCGCCGAATGGGCTGTGATGCCGACGGAGCTGTGCCGCTTCGCGCCCGTGCAGACCGGGCCGGGACCGCTGTGCCGGGGCGACCTGTCCCTGCATAACGAGGACGCTGACCTTGGCGCACGGGAGCAGCTGCTGCGCAGCGCCGGGCTGGCGTTCGTCCCCGCGGAGGTCGATACCTCGATCCGCAAGGGCTGGTTCTGGCATCCGGACGAAGCGCCCAAAAGCCTTGCCGCGCTGTGGACGATCTATCAAAACAGCGTCGGGCATAACGCGTGCCTGCATCTGAACATCCCGCCCAACCGCGACGGGCTTTTGGATGCGCGGGATGTGCAGCGCCTTGCCGAATACGGCGCGCTGCTGCGGCGGCTCTACGCCGATCCCATTGGCTATACCGTGCTGCGCCGTACCGACGACGCCGTGACCGTGCGGCTCGACCGCCCCGTGCGCGATGTAGCGCACGTCGTTCTGCGGGAGGATCTCCGAAAAGGGCAGCGGATCGAGGCTTTTTCGATCAGCGTCATGCAGCCGGACGGCGAAACCGTCCTCTATCGCGGACAGACCGTGGGCTTCCGGCAGCTCTGCTGCCTTCGTGACCCGCTGACCGGCCTCGCCCCGACCGTCGCGCCGGACGGCGATACCCTCTGCATCCGCGTCCTCTCCGCCCGCGACCGCGCCGCATGGCAGCCGTTCGCGTTCTATGCGTGAGGCGCAAAAGTAAAACCGAATCAAAAAAGCGGGAATCGCTTCCCGCTTTTTTCATGCACGTTTATTCACGTCTCCCCGCTTCGATATACGCGCGCCAGCCGCCGTAGGCGGAAATCTCCTTGGCGCCCGCCGTGAGCAGCGGCTCCGCGATCACGCCGAGCACGGTTTCCCCGCTTTGCAGCTTCACCTTGCCGACCGACAGCCCCGCCGGCTCGCGCAGCAGCACCTCCGCAAGCCCCGCCTTCGGCACCGCCCACACCTCGACCGCGACCGAGACGGCGGCGGGATCGTCCGCCGCCACGCGCACCATGGCGGGGTGCTCGTCGCGGATCGAATAGAGCCGGTAGGCCTTTTCGGTTTCGTCCTCGCGCAAAAAGCTCGCCCCGACCGCGCGCAGATTCCCTTCAAGCGCCAGCCCGCGCATCAGCGTTCCGTTGACCGCCAACCATACGGTGTCCATCTTTTTTCCTTTCCGACCTGCCGCGTCTGAAAAAGCCCCCCTGGTTTCCCAAGAGGGCTTTGTTTGGTTTGCTTACAGCGAGGTCAGCTTCTTATAGTAGTCGATCTTCTCGCTGGCTTCCTTCTCGGCGCGGGCGAACAGCTCGTCGGCCACATCCGGGAACTGCTTCTTCAGCGCGGAGTAACGGGTTTCGCCGAGGATGAACTCCTGGAAGCTCGCCTTCGGATCCTTGGAATCGAGCTGGAACGGGTTCTTGCCCTCGTTCGCCAGATCCGGGTTGTACCGATACAGCGGCCAGTAACCGGCCTCGACGGCCTTCTTCTCTTCGGCCTGGCTCTTGCCCATGTTGATGCCGTGGTTGATGCAGGGCGCGTAGGCGATGATCAGCGACGGGCCGTTATAGGCTTCCGCTTCGGTGACAGCCTTGAGGAGCTGGTTCGGGTCTGCGCCCATCGCCACCTTGGCGACGTAGACGTAGCCGTAGGACATGGCCATCATGCCGAGGTCCTTCTTCTTGGTGCGCTTGCCGGCTGCCGCGAACTTCGCAATCGGGCCGGTCGGCGTCGCCTTGGAGGACTGACCGCCGGTGTTGGAGTAGACTTCGGTATCGACGACGAGCACGTTGACGTTCTCATCCATGGCGAGCACGTGATCAAGTCCGCCGTAGCCGATGTCGTAGGCCCAGCCGACGCCGCCGAAGATCCAAACGGACTTCTTGGTCAGCAGGTCCTTGTTGGCGAGGATGTATTCACGGCGTTCGCAGCCGTTCTTGTCTCCGCGGGCTTCCAGCGCGGCAACCAGCTTGTCGCCGGCCTTGCGGCTGCCTTCGGCGTCATCCTTGTTCTCCAGCCATTCCTTGGCGGCGGCGACGATGGCTTCGTCCTGGCCGACTTCGG
>JAFUDD010000332.1 GCA_017459315.1 Clostridia bacterium
ACAGAGATTTCATCGGCGTATATCGAGCGCGTCAAGGGCTTTCGTCTGCCGGAGCAGATCCGGGAGATCAACCGCGAGTTTTTCCGGTATTCGGCGTCGCAGGGGCCGGCTTATGAAAAGATCACCTGCGCGTCGGGCAGTTACAGCTATATCCGGCAGCAGATGATCGACCGGGTCACGGCAAGGACGTGGGAGCAGTCGGCGGCGTATCGAAAATTAGACGACTTTACGCGCGGCGCATTTTTGGAGCACATCAACAGCATCAATGTGATGCTCTACCGGCGCTGGGTGGCGAGCGGCAAGCGGGAGCCGATTGAAAAGCTGATCGCGCTCGCCAACACGCTGACGACCGAGGGCATCAACGGACTGTTTGTGAGAAAGGACAAGATGTGAGCATGACGGAAACAGCCTGCCGGAACGTATACGAACGGCTGCTGACGGCCTCGATCCGAAAGGATGAGGCAGGTATGCGCGATTGCCTTGCCGAGGACTATGTGCTGGTACACATGACCGGGATGCGGCAGGGGAAAGAAGCGTACATCCGCGCGGTGCTGGACGGCACGCTGAACTATTATGCGGCGGAAACGGAAAGCTGCACCGTGCGCATAAACGGCGACACGGCCGTGCTCGACGGAAAAACCGTCGTTTCGGCGGCGGTGTTCGGCGGCGGGCGGCATACATGGCGTCTGCGGCAGCGCATGACGCTGCGGCGCATCGACGGTACATGGAAAATCATACGCTCGGAGGCGAGCACCTATTGAAATTTTGCGGCAAGGAGAACAGTAATGGAAAACAAGTTTGAAAACATTTTCGGCCTCGGCAATCCGAACACGGGCTTTGCCCAATACTTTATCGGCAATTCGTATCTGAATTTCCTCGGTCGCGCGGATGAGGCGGGCGTTTCGTTCTTCAACGTGACGTTCGAGCCGGGCTGCCGCAACAACTGGCACATTCACCATGCGGCCAAGGGCGGCGGTCAGGTGCTGCTGTGCGTCGCGGGCGAGGGCTGGTATCAGGAGGAGGGCAAGCCGGCCCAAAGTCTCACGCCCGGCACGACGGTCGTGATCCCGCCGAACGTGAAGCATTGGCACGGCGCGAAAAAGGACAGCTGGTTTGCGCACATCGCGGTCGAGATCCCCGGCGAAAACGCCTCGAACGAATGGTGCGAGCCGGTGGACGACGAAAGCTATAACGCCCTGTAAGCGGAGGACGGTATGGAAGCGAACAAATTCTTTCCCGAAATTCACGGCAACTTCGGCTTCGGCTGTATGCGCCTGCCCGCGGGCGGCACGGTGCTCGGCGACGGCGAATTCAAAAGGATGGTGGACGCCTTTATCGGCGCGGGGTTCAATTATTTCGATACCGCGCACGGCTACCACGCGGGCATGAGCGAGACGGCGATCAAACGCTGTCTATCGAAGCGGTACCCGCGCGAGGCGTTCATCCTCACCGACAAGCTCACCGAGCCGTACTTCAAAAAGCAGGAGGACATCCGGCCGTTTGTCGAAAAGCAGCTCAAGGCGTGCGGCGTCGCCTATTTCGACTTCTATCTGATGCACGCGCAGGATCACCGCAATTACGAAAAGTACAAGCGGTGCAAGGCGTATGAAACGTGCTATGCGCTAAAGGAGGAGGGGTTGATCCGCCACTTTGGGATCAGCTTTCACGACAAAGCCGAGGTGCTCGATAAAATCCTGACCGAGCATCCGGAGGTCGAGATCGTACAGATCCAGTTCAACTAAGTGGACTATGAGGATGCGTCGGTCGAGAGCCGCAAGGTCTACGAGGTCTGCGAAAAGCACAACAAGCCGGTGCTGGTCATGGAGCCGGTCAAGGGCGGCAGCCTTGTGAATCTGCCCCCGGAAGCCGACAAGGTGCTGCGGAGCTTAGGCGGCGGCAGCAACGCAAGCTATGCGCTACGGTTCGCGGCAGGCTTTCCGAACATGGCGGTCGTGCTGTCCGGCATGAGCAATATGGAACAGATGAACGATAATATCTCTGCCATGCGCGATTTTACGCCGCTGTCAACAGCGGAGCGCGCGGCGGTGGACCGGGTCTGTGAAATTTTCAAAAGCCTCAACCTGATCCCTTGCACGTCCTGCCACTACTGCGTCGAGGAAAACGAATGTCCCAAGGCGATCCGCATCCCCGATCTGTTCTCCGCAGTGAACGCGCACGAAGCGTTCCACAACTGGAACACGGGCTATTATTACAGCAATGTAATCACCGGCAACGGCCACGGCAAGGCGTCGGACTGCATCGGCTGCGGCAAGTGCGAAAAGGTTTGCCCGCAGCATTTGCCGATCCGCGAGCTTTTGAAAAAGACGGCCAAGACATTTGAATAAGCAGGCCAACTGTCGCAAAGACAGCAAAATCCCCCGCGGAGCGATTCGCGGGGGATTGCTATATGCGGCTTTTATTCTTCTTCGTCGTCCTCGCCGTCGGCCATGTCCTCAAAGATTTCCATGAACTCGTTGAAGACCTCGTTCAGCAGGATTTCATTCTCGATCGGGACGAGCGATTCGCCGTCGCCGTTTTTGACGATCTCCAAAATGACGACCTCATCGTCGGCCACGCCCTCGACATTGCCGAGCGGGAACATCGCGGCGAACTTGCGGCCCTCGTAATCGAACGTGCAGACAAGATCGAAATCGGCTTCTACGCCGTTGTCGTCCACCAAAGTGATGATGCTGTTATTCTCTTCCATGTGCGGTTTCCTTTCTGTTGATCAGAGGTTGGGATGGCTGTCCATATAGCCCTGCAGGATGATCACGGCGGCCAGCTTGTCGATCACCTTTTTCTGCTTTCCGCGCGAAATATCCGCGTCGAGCAGCACCCGGCGCGCGGTCATCGTCGTTAAGCGTTCATCGAAAAAGACGATCTCGCCGTCCCATTCCTTTTGAATCGCTTCGGCAAAG
>JAFUDD010000333.1 GCA_017459315.1 Clostridia bacterium
CCATATGATTGGAGTTATAGGTCATCCGAACCTGCAGTTCATGGTAAAGCCCGCCGGAGATCTTCGCTTCTTTTTCATCGCGCAAAAGCTGCAAGATCGGATTGTCACTGATTTCCCGGCATAAGGAATCTGCCGGACACCCCAAATAGGCTGCGATCTTCTCCAGCGTCAGCCGCGACAGTTTTTCACCCTTTGCAATCTTTGCAACGGTGCGGGAAGAAATCCCGATTTCCGTTGTCAGATCGGACTTGGTAATGCCCTTTTTCTTTAATTGTGCAGATAACCCTTCATATGAAAACATTGCCGTGCCCTCCGCTTTCTTTACTTTATTATATGCGAATAGAGCAAAAAAGTAAAGATAATTATGATGGTTGGTGAGAAAAAGAAAGATCGCATCGGTGCGCGTTGTTTCGTCGCTTCTAAACGACGTTAAGGTGATATAAGCGGGCACAAAGAAAACGTATTTTTCGCAAATCCGCCAAAAAATGGCGGATTTTTGAGACTTGAAAAGGCCAAAAAGCAGAAAAAATGAGTCCAAACCCATGCTTTTCAGATTAAATATACAAAAATTGATGAATATGTAAATGCTTTAAGTATTTTTTATACAAAGGTCCGAGATTTCTTCAGCCATTTTCTGCACTGTTGTTTGGGAAGATGCTATGATACAATATCCCCGTCAACAGGAGACTGGCTCGGATAAAAAGTGACCGGCCGGAAATACGCGATATTGACAAATCCATATCACTCTCAAGCCGGATGCATACGGCGACGGGATGTACATGGTGCGAAACAGAATCTGGCTGATCAGCCGGAGGGAAGCAAAGCACATGGATCATCCTGTTGCTTTGTGCATCCGTTTTTTGTTATGTCGGGATGGCAATGAAGCGCATAAGAAAGCACACGAAGAGTTTGTAAAGAATAATTTACAAAACTATTTTTTCAAAAGGGGTTTAGTTTTGACGTTTTTTTGAGCTAGTTAATAGAGGGGTTCATCAAAAAGATGTGTCGAGAAAATATATTTTCCAAAAACCATTTCAAAGTGCCCTTCTGAATTCGCCGTAATAAGTGAGGGGGAAAATTGAAGCACCTTGACAACTGCATACCGTTCTGCCGCCGTAAATACGGCAACCAACCGGGCTAAACAGCAAGGTCGCGGGCATAGCCCGCTGCGACAACGTGGTCTATAGCACAGAGCACAGGACAAAGGCGGTCATGAGAACGAGCATAGAAGAAAAACGGAGGGAGGATTTCTTCAGAATCTTCTTTGCACCTTCCAATGATTGAATACGAAAGCAGGAGAAAACAGCATGAAAAAGGCAGTAAAACTCAGTGAGATAACAGATGTTATCTACTATAGCGGTATTTTCCGTCTCAGTCAGCGGATGAATCATATTTATGTAGTTTCAGCAGGAGGTACATGTATATGAACAGCGGCGAAGGAAAAGAACTTTTTTCCGGATTAACTTTTGATCAAATGCTTGGTCTGGAGGATACTCCTTCGGAAGGTAACCCATTAGAACTGGATATCGAAACGCTTACGCCCTTTCCCAATCAGCCATTTCACTTGTACAACGAGGAAGAAATGGAGAAAATGGTTGAGAGTATCCGGGAGAATGGCGTTATCTCTCCGATTATTGTTCGTCCGAAGGAGGGTGGAAAGTATGAAATCATTTCAGGACACAACCGTGTAGAAGCTTGCAGACGTGCCGGAATCGTTTTCATCCCAAGTTACGTTCGAGAAGTGAATGACGATACCGCTGTAATCCTTATGGTGGACAGCAATCTTCATCAGCGAGAACAGCTGCTGCCAAGTGAAAAGGCGCGCGCTTATCAAATGAAGAAAGAGGCTTTGCACCGTTCTGGTGGACGATATGCTTTGAATTGTGATCCATCGGAGCACAATTTATACGGCTTGCGCACAAGGGATGTCATCGGTGCAGACAGTGGTGACAGCGGTGCACAGGTGCAACGGTATTTGCGCCTAAATCATCTGACCCCCGCCTTAATGCAGAAAGTGGATAACAAAAAACTAAATATGCGTTCCGCTGTAGAGCTGTCACATCTTACACCGGAGGAGCAAAAGACTGTGCAGGCGGTCATGGAGAAGCAGAATGTTTCCCCATCTGTTGCACAAGCGCAGAGCATTCGGCATTTATCAAAGAATAACACGATAACAGCACAAAATATCGAAGCCGTGTTGGAAGAAAAGAAATCTGCGGAGAAGCTGATCGTACAACCTCAGCCTAAAAAGAAGAAACGGCATACTGATAGAACAGTATTGCTGCGTTGGTCGGTGCTTTCCCCGTTCTTTTCGGACACAGCAACAGATGCCGAGATTGAGCAAACGATCATAGCTTTGCTACAGAAAAATGAAAAGCGGAAAACCACGAAGAACAACGAGAAATCCAAATGAAAGAGCTGGAACTGATTCAGATGAGCGAGGTGACGCGGCAGGAGGTGGACTGGCTGTGGTACCCGTACATTCCGTTCGGCAAGGTCACGATCGTGCAGGGCGATCCGGGCGAGGGCAAGACGATGCTGCTGATGGCATTGATTGCGCGGCTGTCCGTCGGGGATCCCCCGTTTGGACAGGATGGCGCGCGGGAGCCGATGACGTGCATTTATCAGACGGCGGAGGATGGTCTGGGCGACACGATCAAGCCGCGCCTTGAGGACGCGGGTGCGGACTGCAGCCGGGTATTCGTCGTCAACGAGGACAAGGAGGCGTTGACGTTTACCGATCGGCGAATCGAGGAAGCGATCACGGCAACCGGCGCGAGATTGCTGATCCTCGATCCGCTGCAGGCGTACCTCGGCGCGGAGGTCGATATGCACCGGGCGAACGAGGTGCGTCCGGCATTTCATGCGCTCGGCGGCATCGCCCAGCGAACCGGCTGCGCGATCGTGCTGATCGGGCATATGAACAAAACCAAAGGACAAGGCAGCCTGTATCGTGGACTGGGGTCAATTGACATTGCCGGTGCGGCGCGCAGCATTCTCTTGGTGCGGCGACCGAAGGAACAGCCGGATGTACTGTGCATGGCACACATCAAATCCAACCTTGCGCCGCTCGGCGAAACGCTGGAGTTTACGGTCAAGGATAATCGTGCCGAATATGTCGGCACCTGCGGCATCGGAGCGGACGAGTTGTTGCACGGCGGCGAGAGCGCCGAGGACGAAGCCATGACCAAGACCATGCAGGCGATCGAATACTTTGAAGAGCTTGCCGGACAATGCGAGGAGATCCCCGCGCGGGACGCCTACCGGCTGTTTGCCCAAAAGGGGTTCAGTCAGCGAACCGTCGAAAAGGCAAAACGCGAGATCGGATTGACCTCAATTAAGCGCGGCAAGATATGGAACTTTGATTTGCGTCCTTTGCGGGCAGGGCAATGACCGCACCCCGAGCAGAAAGGAAGAAAGAACGCCGCACGGAAAAATGCGGGATGTACGTTCTTCCTTTCTGCACCGCGACCGGCAGATTCGGCGTCTTGCCGCCGGAAAGAGGACCGCTGCCGTCGCCCCGCGGACGGAAGAAGGCAACTTCGACACCGTCCGCTGAGGCCGACGAGAATGGTGGCGGAAAGCGCGTTATTCGACCCGAAGCTGTACTCCGTACTGCGAGAGGGCGAAAACGCGGTTAATTTGCGGCGAAACGATAGAGGGAAAAAGGCATCTGCCTTTTTCAACTTATCGGTGAAAGGATCAAAATGATCGCCGCAAATGATCCGGCGCCGTTATTCGGCAGCCGAAAAGCCCCCTGCAAGGGCACACCACCTACCGTGTAGGTGTAGTGTGTTATACTGCATGGCCGCGGCAGAAAAAGCTGCACTTTTTTCTGCCTTGTGCAGTCGGTTCTTTGACGAAGCGGCGGCACACAGAACCCGAAGGAGCGCGGAGCGATCCGACAGGGCTCGACGAAGCGGCAAGGCAGTATTCTTTCTATGCAACTTGCGGAAGGAAGCCCGTAACTTATATCGTTTCCGGGTGCGGCGTTCTTCCTTCCGCCTTATAAAAACGAGAGGATTTTGTATGAGAAAACCTATGATGTTCCAAGAACAAGGCGGTGATGCCGGATGAGGCAATATGCGATCCTGCGCTTTCAGAAGTGCAAGGCAGGCGGTATCGCCGGACGCGACCGCCACAATGAACGCAAGAAAACCGAGTACAAGAGCAACCCGACGATCGACCATAGTCGAAGTACGCAGAACTATCATCTGGTGGAACCTGGGGGCAAATACAAACAGGTCTGTCTGGATAGGATCAATGCAGCGGGCTGCCGTGTGCGCTCCAACAGCACGGTCATGGTCGAAACGCTGGTCACGGCGTCGCCGGAAATGATCTGCACGCTGTCGCCCGAGCAACAGAAACATTTTTTTGCGTATGCGGCGCAATTCCTGTTCGATCGAGTTGGCAGGGAAAACGTCATATCGGCGGTCGTTCATATGGACGAGAAGACGCCGCATATGCATCTGTCCTTCGTTCCGATCACAAAGGACGGAAGACTTTCGGCCAAGGATATCCTCGGCAATCCGAAGGAGATGTCCAAGTGGCAGGACGATTTCCACACATGGATGGTGCAGCGGTATCCGTCGCTGTCGCGCGGGATTCCGCGGCGGATCACGCACCGCAAGCACATTCCGCCGTACCGGTTCCGGATGGCAAACGAACTGTCGCAAAGCTATGATCGCCTGATGGATGCGCTGAAAACGGTCACGGTGTTCAACGTCGGCAAGAAGCGCGACGAGGCGATGCAGACGCTTTCGGAATTGCTTCCGCTGTGTTATTCGCTCGCCGAACAGATGAAAGGCACGAACGAGTTTATCCAAGAGCTGCAAAGGGCAAAGCGGGAACTGGAGGCTGAAGTCGAGGAACAGGCGCAGAAGATCTCCGAGCAGGACGACGAATACATCGCCATGTCATTCGAGCTGGAACAGACCGCGCAGCAGGTCAACGATCTGCTGGAGAAACAGCAGCTCGCACAGGAGATCCTTCGACAGATTCCGCCCGAGGTGCTCGATTCGATCGAACCGTCGCGCCGGCGAAGGAGGCAAAAACTGCATGACGAAGAACGATAAGCCGATCGAACTGCCGCTTACCGACCTGCATCCGTTTCGGGGCAATCCCTATCGTGTACAGGACGATGAAGCCATGTTTGCTCTGGAGGACAGCGTGGAAGCCTACGGCGTGCTGTCGCCGGTGCTTGTGCGTCACGCGGAAGACGGTTATGAGATTATCTCCGGTCACCGGCGCTGCCATGCGGCAAGGGCGGTCGGGCTCAGGAGCGTCCCGGCGATTGTCTGCGATCTCAGCCGTGACGAGGCGGCGGTGCTGCTGGTGGACAGCAACCTGCATCGGGAGCACCTTTTGCCGAGCGAAAAGGCGTTTGCATATAAGATGAAACTCGATGCGCTGAAGCATCAAGGAAAGCGGATGGAAGACACTTCGTGCCAAGTTGGCACGAAGTTGCGGAGTGATGAAGAACTGGCGCGAGACAGCGGCGAAAGTGCCCGCACCGTGCAGCGATACATCCGCCTGACGAACCTGATCCCGGAGCTGCTGGACTATATGGACCGGGACGAGATCGCGCTGTCGGTCGGGGAGGCGCTGTCCTATCTCGACGAGGACGCCCAGTATGTTGTGCTGGATGCCATGGAGCAGGAGGGCTGCACACCCTCCTACTCGCAGGCCGTCCGGTTAAAGAATCTGTTCCGCTGCGGCGATCTGACCGAGGACGGCATCATGGCGGTGATGCGCGAACAGAAAGCCAATCAGCGGGAGCGCGTGAGCATACCGGCACAGGACATCCGACGATTCTTTCCTGCCGAGTATACCACACGCGACATCGAACGGTCGATTGTGCGGATGTTGGAGACGCGGGAGCGATCCAGGCAGCCGCGTGATCGCGGAGAAGAAAGATAAGGTGAGACACATGCGAAAGCGGGAACTGACAGAGTATTACAAGGTGATGTTTACGGAGTATCCGGACGTGGTGAGCGTGGAGCAGCTTTCGGACATGCTCGGCGGGCCGAGTATCAAGAGCATCTACCGGCTGCTGAAAAGCGGGGAAATCCAAAGCTATCGGATCGGGAAGCGGTATCGGATTCCGAAGGTGTCGGTCATTGAATATCTGACCGGCCTTCAAAAATCCGTTTCGTAAAACCTCGCAGATTTGCCATTGATGCGGGCGGGTGGTATCCTGTCCGTGTCAATGGCAGGTGAATACACGCTACAGGAAAGGAGCAACTATGGTAGCAGGACATCTGAGAGAAAAGAACGGTATCTACTATATCGTTCTGAGCTATACGGACGAGTACGGCAATCGGAAAACGCCGTCGCAGTCCACGGGACTGCCCGTCAAGGGCAACAAGAAGCGTGCCGAGGAGCTTTTGCAGGAGGCACGGCAGAAGAAAGAGGAAGAAATGAAATATCGCCGTCTGGCGGCGAGCACCGGCATGACCATCGTACCGAGTCAGCTGAAGTTTACGGAGTTTCTGTCGGACTGGCTCAAGATGATGAAAAACAGCGTCGAGGTGACCACCTATTCCAATTACGAAAAGGGCATCAAGGGGCAGATCATTCCGTACTTCAACAAGCGCCACCCCAAGCTGCTGCTGAAGGACGTAACGCCGAAGCACATTCAGGACTATTACACGTATGAACTGGAGGTCGAAAAGGTCAGTCCGAACACGGTCATCCACCGCCATGCGAACATTCACAAGGCGCTCAAGTATGCGTACCAGACAGGACTGATCGACAGCAACCCGGCGGATAGGGTGCAGCGTCCGCGCAAGGAACGGTTTGAAACCCATCCCTACAACGCGGAGGAGCTGGACAGGCTGTTTCATCTCGTTAAGGGGACGAATCTCGAACTCGGGGTGATGCTCGCCGCGTTTTACGGTCTGCGGCGGAGCGAGGTGTGCGGCTTGAAGTGGGAGGCGATCGACTTTGAACGCAAGACGATCACGATCCGGCATACGGTCGTGCAGACGAAGGTGGACGGCACGAACGTGCTGATCAAGAAGGATCGGACGAAAACGAAGTCATCGAACCGGACGCTGCCGCTTGTGCAGCCGTTCGAGGAATATCTGCTGAACATCCGGGACAAGCAGGAAGTCAACCGGCGGCTGTGCGGCAACTGCTACAACACGGAGAATCTCGAATACATCTATGTGAACGAGATGGGCGAGCTGATGAAACCGAACTACCTCACGCAGGCATTCCCGGCGTTTTTGGAACGGCACGGGATGCGCAAGATCCGGTTTCACGATCTTCGGCACAGCTGTGCAACGCTGCTGTACGCAAACGGCGTAGCGCTCAAGGACATTCAGGAATGGCTCGGACACAGCGACATTGCGACGACGAGCAACATCTATACCCACCTCGATTATTCGTCGAAAGTCGCTTCCGCAAACGCGATTTTGGGTATTTTGTCCGAAAAAAGAGAGGAACAGGAGCCGTCGCAACGGATTCCTTGCCCTCCCGAAAAGTCCTCCGAAAACCAGAAAAGCCGCACGGCGTCTGCAAAATCCGGCATGAAAAATTCCGAAAAAGCGGTTTTGACAGGGGCAAACGCAAATAAATCCAAGACCGGAAAACGGGGTCCAAAAAACGTGAAACCCCAGTAAATACTGGGGTTTCTGGCAAATCACGC
>JAFUDD010000334.1 GCA_017459315.1 Clostridia bacterium
GTTCGTGCGTCTCAAAAGCAAGCGTTTTCTCATCCATCGTCAAATAATGCTGCACGCTCGCCCGAACGCCCTTGCCGAGCTCGATCCAGCCCTCCGGCAGCTCGGCTAAATCTGTGCGCTTCAAAAAGGAAAACGCGATTTGAAACGGTTCGGAAGCGATGTCAAAGCTGCGGTTTGTTCCGATATTGCCAAAGATCATGATAAACTCCTTTCTTTTGCCGCGCGGATCGTATCGATCCATTGCTTGCAGATCAGCGGATCCGGCGTGCGCAGGACCCAGCCGAAGGTGATCCAATCCGCGCCGAGGCGAACGGCGTCCTGCGCCTCGGCCAGTTGATCGCTTGTAATGCCGAGACGGAAATTCTTTTCTCCGCTGAGCAGGATCGGGAAAAGATCCTGCTTTTGCAGCGTATCCGTTGCATCGAGCGACGCGCTGTAATGCCTTGTGAAGATAAATTGCGCGCCGTGCCGCACGAGCTTGTCGATTTCCTTCCGCATGTCCTCCGGCTTGACTGCCATGTCGAAAATCGGCTTTACACCGTAGTCCCGGCAGGTTTGCATCGTATGCTCCAGCGCCCAATCGTTATAGCCCGCCGTCAGCATAACATAATCGACGCCCTGCTCCGCCGCGCGCGGCACGCACAGCGCGGCGAACGGCGATTTGTAATCTGCGACAAGGACGGCGTTCTGTCCGACTGCCTTGCGCAGCATCCCGATGGCCGCATGGCCGTAGGTGTAGAGCAGCGGCGTGCCGACCTCCAGCCATTCCGCGCCTGCATCCAGCGCCATAAACGCGATCTGCTTGGCAAGGTCGATGTCCTCTACATCGATCGCCGCCTGTATCCAAGGTGTTTGCATCATTGCTGTCGTTCCCCCTCTTCTTTGTTACGTTTTTTCTTTGGATCGAAATAATGAACCCATTTCCCGGAATAAAACAGGAGGCTGATCAAAAGCGAGCATAGCGATTGATCTGCGACCATGGCCAGCCATGCGCCGTTCAGCCCGATCCCAAGCCGAATGACCAAGCCATACGCGACGAGCGTTCGGATAAAAAAGGTCGTCAGGATCACGATCCATGCGATCCGCTTGGTATCGCCTGCGCCCCGGATTGCGCCGGAATAGACGTATTGCAGCGCCGTCAGCGGCTGCAGCAATGCCATCAGCCGCAGCGGAACGATCCCGGCGGCGATGATCGCCGGATCCGGATTGTAAACGGCGATCAGATACCGACCCAGCAGCGCATAGGTGGCAGACAAGAGCAGGGAAAACAGGCAGCAGATTCTCGCGCAGTATTGAGAATACGTTGCGGCAAGACGGGGCCGCCCCGCGCCGAGACATTGCCCCGCCATGGTGGTCGCGGCGACCGAAAATGCCATCCCGTTCATGAACGTAAGATGCTGGATGTTAATGCAGATCGTATGCGCGGCGTACAGCGTCGTGCCGAGTGTGGACACGATTTTTGTAAAGGCGGCCAATCCGATCCGAACGATGAACTGCTCGATCATGGTGGGGATTCCGATGCGCAAAATGTCGGCAAATTCCATACGGGAATACGCTTGCAAAAACGAGCGGCCTTCGATTTTCAGCCCGTATCTTCCGGTCAGAAATACCGCGCAGGACAGCAGAAAGGCGATGCACAAGCCCGCTACTGTTGCGATGGCGGCACCGGCAATGCCCAACGCCGGTGCGCCGAGATTGCCGCCGATCAGAATCCAGTTCAGAAGCACATTGACGGCGTTTGCGACGACGTTGTAATACAGCGAGGTTTTCGTGTCGCCGATGCCGCGCAGCGTGGCTGTCACGGTAGAGGTGATCGCCGCAGGCACAAAGCCGAAAATGCAGATGCGAAAGTAGATCAGCCCCTCCGCAAAGGATTGTTCATCCGGCGCCCCGATCCACCGCAGAATCGGTTCCGCAAAGATCCATGCGAACACCGAACAGATTGCCGAAAACAGGAATGAAAGCAAAAGCCCGTGCCGGAACAGTTCAACAACCCTCGGGCGATTCTTTTGCCCTTCCGCGCGGGCGGCCAATGCCGTAACGCCGATGTTGATGGCAACAAACCCCGTCATGAACAGGAGCTTGATCTGGTTGACCATCCCCACGCCGTTGGTCGCATACGCACCCGCCGTCCCCACTTGAATCTGATCGAACATGTTGACCGTCTGCAGCAGCGCATATTCGATGGCGGCGGGCACGATCAGACGGATCAGCGTCCGAAAAATATCGCGGCGTGTTACGTCCTCCGGCAGAACGGTATGGAACGGTCGGAACCAATTCTCTTTCGCATTTGTCCTCATCCGGTTGCTCCTTCTAAAACGAACGGAGGCTTTTCGCCTCCGTCAGTCACGATTTTCCTTTTATTCCTCGCGCTTGCCGTAGGCGGCGATGGCGTTGTCGTAGAACAGCAGATCCTTTTCATGATCCGTCAAAAGTGCGCTGCGGTCATACGTATCGATCAGCTGCCGGTAGGTGCCGTCGCAGAGCGTTCCCGGCATGTCGGAAGCCCAAATGACCTTGTGCGGGCCGTACTCGTCCATGAAGTCCTTTACGATCCGCTGCGGCGTCGGGAACGGATAAGCCTCCTCAATAAAGAAGGTGGACAAAGCCGAGCATTCAAACCACATGTTGTCAAACTTTCCGAGCGAGCGCATGCGCTGCCAAGCCGCATATTCCTCCGGCCGGTTTTCGATGCCGGGCTGCGGCAGGCCCATGTGACAGATCACGATTCTTAACCCCGGGAACTCCTCCGCCATCGTACGGATCGCATCGACGCAGTACCCCGGATTGCCGGGAAAGCCCGCATCGATAGCAACCGTGAGGCCATACTTTTCCGCGACCTTCCAAGCCGCTTTGTGAATTTCGCTGTCGAGCGGATTGCCGGCGTAGTGATTCGGCATCCCTGCACGCACCTGCGTCAGACACTTGATGACGGTCAGCCCCATGTCATAATACAGCTGCACACGTTCGGCCAAATTGGAGGCCTTCGGATTCAGACGCATCGCGCCCCAAAAGCGATCCGGATGCATCTGCACGGCGCCGATGGTATCCGGAATAATCGCATCGCTTGCGCCCTGCATCAAAACGCCTCTCTCCACTCCGGCGTTGTCCATCACACGCAGAATCGTCGGGACGGTACATGCGCTGTTTTCCATGATCTCCGGCATAGCCTGATAGGCAAACTTGCCGCCGAAAATCCAGCGTCCGTTCCGTTCGTAGGTGATAATGCCGGAGGTCATACCCAGCAAACGCTCCGGATAGATATGCATGTGCGCATCAATTCGTTTTCTCATAGCTGCTTCTCCTTATGCTCCGAGATACTGATCCAGCACTTCCTGCGGAATCTTTGCCGTTTCTCCGTGGTAGACGATGCTGCCTTTTTCAATGATATAGCAATACCGGCTGACATTCATGGCAAAGCGAACGTTCTGCTCCGCCACTAAAATGGATACCTTATAGGATCGCAGCTGCTCGATGATCTCCACCAGCTCGTCCACCACAATCGGCGCTAAGCCTTCCGTGATCTCATCCAAAAGCAGCATCTTCGGATTCTGCATCAGGCCTCTTGCAATCGCAAGCATCTGCTGCTCGCCGCCGCTCAGGCGGTTGCCCTTGACGTTTTCCCGGTTTTTCAGGCTCGGGAACAGCTCATAAATCTTTTCCATGTTCCAGAACTTGGAACCGTCCGGACCGGCCTTGGCGGCGATCTGCAGATTCTCCTTCGTCGTCAGCGTCGGAAAAATCTGACGTCCCTGCGGAACATACCCGATGCCCGCGCGGGAGATCCGGTACGGCGGCAGCTTGACAAGCTCCTTATCCGCAAAGCGGATCGAGCCGGTCACGGAGGAATGGTTTCCGGCGTTCAAAAGACCCATAATGGATTTCAGCGTTGTGGACTTTCCCACGCCGTTTCTTCCGAGAATACAGACCGAATCGCCTTCCTCGACGCCGAGACTGACATCAAACAGAATGTGGCTGTTTCCGTAGAAGGCGTTAACATCTTTCATCTCTAAAATCATTGTGCACCTCCGAGATACGCCGCCTTGACAAACGCATTGTTTTTAATGTTCTCCGGCGTATCGCTGGCAATCAGCTCTCCGTGATTCATCACGGAAATGATATCCGAATAGTTGAAAACAATGTTCATATCATGCTCGATGAACAGGATCGTATAGCCATCCTGCAAATTCAGCTTACGAACCATATCCATGATGGCGTAGCCCTCCGCTCTGGCGACGCCCGCCGTCGGTTCATCCAAAAACAGCACCTTGGGCTCCATGGCCAGCGTGATTGCAATTTCAAGACGGCGCTGATCGCCGTAGGACAGAAACGCAGCTGTCTCATCCATCAAGTGCGCCATGCCGACGCGCGCCAGTTCTCGCTCACATTCCTCACGCAGATAATTGGCTTTCTGCGGCATGAGGCTGAAGGTCTTTTTGTTTTTCTGAATCAGCGCGATCTGCACATTTTCATAGCAGGTCAGCTGCGGGAACAGCTGACTGATCTGGAAGCATTTGTTCAGTCCCATCTGCGCGATCTTATACGGCTTCATGCCGGTAATCTCCTTTTCAAAGAAGAATACCTTTCCGGCGGACGGACGCGTTTTGTTGACGATTAAGTCCATAAACGTCGTTTTACCGGCGCCGTTCGGCCCGATCACCGCATGCATTTGCCCCTCGGGGACGGAGAGCGAAACATTTTTCACCGCCTGTACGGCACCGAAATTCTTGCTCAGGTTTTCGGTTCTGATGGCAATTCTCTGTTCCATATCGATTTACCTGCTTCCTTCTTCTTTGGGTCGCGCCTTCAGCAGCTTTTTAAGACCCTGCACCAGCTTGCCGTTGGGATCCGTAATGCCGTTCGGGAGGAAATAGCAGCACAGGATAATGATGATGCCCAAAATGATGCTGTCCAGATTCGTGACCGTCGGCAGATAATTGGTAATCAGGGTTACAAGCACCGCGCCGATGATCGGCCCGATAAACGTAGCGCCGCCGCCGATCAGACACATCATCATCGCCTGCAGAGCCATATTGGTATCGATGGAGGTGATGTACGCGCCGTTGTTCATGATCGCATACAGGATACCGGCGATGATGCCGAAGAAGCTGCTGATGACATATGCGACAAGGCGCAGGTTCTTGATGTTCACGCCGAGGAATATCATGCGGGTTTCATTTTCGCGCGAGCCCTTCAGCGCCATGATGAACGGCGTCTTGGTCAAAATATACATCAGAGCAACGCAGACGGCCGTCACCACGAGGATCAGCAGATAGCACATTTTCGGATCATTGAGGATCTCCGGGCGAACGTTGTACGTCAAGCCGGATTTGTTGCCGATCCACGCCCATTTTGCAAAGGCGGTATTCACGAGCAGGCAAATGCCGAACGACAGGAACAGGAAGGAGATCAGGCTGTCGCTTTGCAGCGTTAAAAAGCCGATGATGATCGACGCAAACGTAAACAGCGCAATCGTAGCAAGCACTGCCGTGATCAGGTTAAAGCCGAACTTGGAAACAAAGACCAAAATCCCGTAGCTGCCGAGGCCGAAATATAAGGCGTGCCCCATATTGCCCAGTCCGGCATATCCGGTTTGAATGTTCAGGCTCAGGGCAAACAAAATCATAATGACGATGCGGCTCATCACCAGCGTCGTGTTGACGCTGAGCGCGAGTCCTAAAAGCGCGCAAACCGCCAATCCGGCTCCGCCGATCGCCAGAGGCATCCATTTTGCATTCCAATTCATGAATTACCGCTCCTTTCTGGCGAACAGTCCCTGCGGCTTGAAGATGATCACAAGGACCATGACGATGGTCGGAACCAGGTTGTACATTTTGGGCGCAAACAACGCGGCAAGCGCGCTGACAATGCCGATGAAAATGGCCGCCGGGAACGTTCCCTGTATGTTTCCGAGCCCTCCGATCACCAGGATCGGCACGATGGAGCCGAAGGCGCCCATCGCTCCGGAGGAGGAGAAGCCGGAAATCGGAAGGTTCAAGGCGCCGGCAAAGCCGCTTAACGCAATGCCGATCATGAACATCAGCATATAGGTCAGCTTAACATTGATGCCGAGCGCGTTGACCATGTCCCGGTTGGAAATGATCGCGCGGAACTGCATGCCGAGCTTTGTCTTTTCAAAGACGATCCAAAAGGCAAGCGCGATAAGGAGGGATGCGGCGATGATGAACAGATAGTATTTCGGAATCGGAACGCTTCCGATTTTGACGAGTCCGCGCAGCCATGCCGGGATCGACAGTGTGCGAACCGATGCACCCCACATCAATTCGAAGATGTCGTTCAGAATGTACGCGATACCCATGGTGATCATCAAGGTCAGCTCCATCTTTTTCCCCACCACGGGACGCAGCGCAAATTCCAAGGTACCGCCGAGAACAAACGTTACCGCCGTTCCCGCAAGCAGTCCGAGCAGCAATGAATCGGTCGCTGTACCGACCGCAAGGCATACGCCTGCGCCGAGCACGAAGAAAGCGCCTTGGCCGAAGTTTATGACGCCGAGACCCGAAATCATGAGATTCATCCCCGCCGCGGATAAATACAGAATCAGGCCGGAGGCGATTCCGGTAATCAACGGAACAATATACTGTGAAAGATCCATGGGTTTTTCATCCTTTCGTGAATTTAAATCTGTTCGGCCATGATTGCTCACGGCCGAACAGACGATTTTTAGCGCAAATTATCTCAGAAGCGGTCTTTCACGCCAAGAACCGTTTCACCGTACTCCTTCATTTCTTCTTTAGAGGGGAGATAATCTTCCGCCTGATGGACAGCCGTAACATCGGCAGGCATGGCCAGATGGAAATTCTCTTCGCCGGCATCGACGGCATCGACAAAGAACAGCTCCATCGTCAGCTGATGATCGAAGTCGCGGAAATGATGCTCGCTTCCGAACTCCTCAAAGCTGATCTTTTCAAGCGCGCTCTTCAGCACCTCACCGTTGGTGAAATCCTGTCCGTCGTTCACGCAGCTGACCAGCGCCTGCTCCAGCGCCTCGCCCGCCCAATAAACGTACATGGAGTATTCGACCGGCTGATAGTCCGTCTGATACACTTCCTGGCCCTTGGCGCGGAACTGTGCTACGTAATCCTTGAAGTCCTCATCCCACCAGGCAAGCGGCGTTGCGCCGTAGCTGCCCTCATAGGAGTAAACGCCCGCGCCGCTGAGGATCGGCACGACGAACGGCATGATGATAACATCCGACCAAACCGAGCTGACCGAATAGTAATCATACATCGCCGCCTGCATGACGAAGGAAATAACCGCGTTGCCGCCCTGCTGCAGGGTCATCTGCGGCACCTCGGCCTGCGACATCAAGGTAGCAATGATCGTGGAGAAGTCGGATTCCGTCTGGCTCATGCGATAGCTGGCTACGCAATGGAAGTCCGGATTGATCTTCTGGCCTTCGTAGAGCAGAATGTTCTCGGCGTCAACGGCGCCCGCGCCGTCCGTGCCGACATACGCGTAGTTCGTCTTGCCCTGATTGCCGACCGCTTCCTTTGCGAGAACCTTGATAAAGCCCCACGCATTCAGACCGGTGCCGAAAATGTAATCCGAATAATTCGTGATCGTCATTTCCGTCGAGTAGTTCGAGGTGAACAGCACGGGAACCTTGTTCTCGCTTGCCCACTGCGCGCAGACCGGGCCGAAGTCGTCCGCGACCGCGCCGATGATCGCTACACAGCCAAGCTCCTTGAGCTCCGTCATGCGCTGCTTCAGCTCGGAACCGTCGCTGCCCATATCACGGATCACAAACTCGATGTTTACGTTGGGGTTGTCCGCCGCGAGCTTATCCTTCAGAATCTCGTATCCGATCTGATGGTAATAGCCGTTGAATTTGCCGTCCGCTGCCAACGTTGCCACGATACCGATCTTCGCCGTCGGCTTCTCGCCGGAAGCGGCAGGCGCGGTTTCCTGCGTGTTCGAGGCCTGTGCGGGCTGCGTTGCCGTCTCGTCCTTTTGCTCGGCCTTCGTTTCGGTCTGCGTCGCCGTACCGGGTTGCTGTGCCGTATCGTTAGAAGCCGTGCCCGGCGTACATGCAATCGCCAAGCCCATCAGCATCGCCAATACCAACAGTACACTGATAATCTTTTTCATAGTTCCTCCTTTTTATTTTTCCGTCGAGTAGGCTCGTCCGGTTTCGTTACACTTGTCTTCCAAGGCAAACCATTCCTTATGATTGAACGTGCAGGCGTTCCAGATATCGACGCCGCCCATGTCGTGCTCATCGGAATAGACCGTATTCTTCGCTTCGATATTCTTTTTGCCGAAATCCAGCATGCCCCACATAGCGCCCTTTTCGAGATAATGCATCGACACGAGCTTGAAGCCGAGCTTGTCGATATCGTCCAGCTCCACATCGGGAACGCCGTTGCGGGATACAACATCCGGATACATCTTGATGCCCGGCACGTTCTCGGCAACCTTCTGACATTCCTCTAAGGAATGAAGCCCCAAAATCATGGACATCTGCGCGCCGAGCTCCACAGCCAGCCGCGTTCTTGTGATCGCTTCGTCAAAGCCCAGCCGGGTCTTTGCCGCCGTCCGGGCAATCAGCGTA
>JAFUDD010000335.1 GCA_017459315.1 Clostridia bacterium
CCGCGGGCAGCATCATGCCGCCGGAGTTTGTTTCGCTGTCACCGAACGAGACGGTGGAGGAGGCGATCGACGAGATCCGCCGCACCGGGCTTGACAAGGAAACGATCAACGTCTGCTATGTCGTCCGCGCGGACCGCACGCTGTTCGGCTCGGTGTCGATCCGGCGTATCCTCCTGTCCGATCCGGACGAGAAGATGAGCGAGATTGCGGACACGCACGTGATCACCTGCGAAACGACCGACGATCAGGAAACCGTCGCCAAGATGCTCAGTAAGTACGACATGATCGCGCTGCCGGTCGTCGATCACGAAAAGCGCATCGTCGGTATCGTCACGGTTGACGACGCTATCGACGTTCTGCAGGAGGAGAACACCGAGGATATCGAAAAGATGGCGGCCATCACGCCGTCCGACCGGCCGTATCTCGAAACGCCGGTGGGCAGCCTGTTTTTGCACCGCATCCCGTGGCTGCTGCTGCTGATGCTGACCTCCACCATGACCGAGCTGATCATCAACCGCTTTACCGACCGGCTGAGCCTGTTCGGGCCGATTGCGGGCGCGATGCTGATCGCGTGCATCCCGATGCTGATGGACACCGGCGGCAACGCGGGCGGGCAAAGCTCGGCAACGGTCATCCGCGGTCTTAGCCTCGGCGAGATCGAGTTTTCCGACTTTTTCCGCGTGATCGGCAAGGAGCTGACCGTGGCGGCGCTCGCCGGCGCGGCGCTGGCGATCATCAATTTCGGGAAGATGCTGCTTGTCAACGTCGTTCTGTACCACTATGCGGGGCACGACCTTTTCGTGTACATGATCGCGTCGGTCACGATCTCGCTGGCGATCTTGTTAACCATCGTCGTTGCCAAGTTTGCGGGCAGTATGCTGCCGATGCTCGCCAAAAAGATCGGCTTCGATCCGGCGGTCATGGCCGCGCCGTTCATCACGACGATGATCGACGTGACCTCGCTGCTGCTGCTGTTCGGCCTTGCCAACGTGATCCTGATGCACATTCGCTGAGGAGTTTCCTGCCATACCAAAGCCCGCCTCTTTGCGAGACGGGCTTTTTGTATGCGGTGACGATTACGCTTCCAGGAACGCAAACACGCGCTCCCAATAGGGGATCAGAACATCGGAATCGGTCATGTACAGCTCGTGCTTGACACCGGGGATGCGCTCGAACGTGCAGGATGGCACCGCGGCGGCAAAGGCGTCCTGTGCGGCGTTCTTCACCATCGTATCCTCCCCGGCCTGCAGCAGCAGGATCGGAATACGGATCTTCTGCATGTTCTTCGGCGCGCTGACGCGGCGGCAGGCAAGGATGGACTGCCGGCCCCAGCCGATGGACGGCATATAGGTTTGCAATTCGGGGTGCTCGGTCTGCTTTTGCAGGTAGTAGAGATAGCGGCACTCCGAGGAATCGGCGCTGTTGGCAAAGTCCGGCGTCGGGTTGAACGATTCGGCGGGCTGCAGCGATTTTTGCTTGCGCTTGCCGATGCCGAGCACGCCCGCGGCAGCGGCCATGACCGGCGCGGGGATCGAGCCGAAGCTGAGGCCGAGCATCGGGGAGGACAGAACGGCCTTTTGGAACAGCGTGGGATATTCCTCTATCGTCCATGCGCCGACGCAGCCGCCCATCGAATGACAGTAGAGGTACAGCGGCAGCGCGCCGGACGCGGGCTTGACGAGCGTTTCGACAAGGTAGACGAGATCTTGGATATAGTCCTCGAACCGATCGACATGCACGATATGCGCATGGCCGTTCGGCCGGTAGGATTTGCCGTGGCCGCGATGGTCAAAGCCCCATACCTCAAAGCCCCTTTGCAGCATATAGTACACGGATTCGGTGAACTTCTGCACCGATTCGGTAAAGCCGTGGCTGATCACAATGACGCCCTTCGGTTCGTCCGCCCGGTAATGCTCATAGTAGATCGGCTGATTTTCGACGCGGGCAAAGGTGCCGCTTTCCATTCGCTGCGCCGTATACGGCTCGGCGGTTTCCCGCATGACTTCGGGATATCGTTCTTCGGTGATCCAACGCATTGGGCTGCCTCCTGTAAGCTCTATGTAAAAAGGATAATCCAATCGAGACGGTTTGTCAAGGGCGGGAACGGGCGATCCGAACGTGCGAACAGAAAAACGCCCGTCCGCAGCGGGACGGGCGAGCAGACCGATTTTACGGCTGTTTTTTCTTTTGACCGATCCGGTCGAAGGCCAGCGGGTAGATCGCCACATCGACGAACAGGATGATCGCGTAGCGCAGCGCGCGCACCAGATGCGCGGCGAACGTGCAGGAATCGAGGAAGGCGGAGGAGAACGGCAGCTTCAGCAGCGTGTTCAGCCCGAAGTAGATCGCAACGCCGCCGAGCAGCCGGAGCGCCATTTTCCAAAGCACGCGCGTGTTTTGAAAGCGCACGTATTTTTCCTCGAACAGATCGGCGGCAAAGAAGCCGACCATCATGCCGTAGGCCGTGAAGTAGTCGTTGGTGCGGCAATAGAACCAGCCGGGCAGCGCGGCGACCAGCAGAATGACATAGGGAATCCAGCGGTTTTTGAACCGGCCGATGAACCACGGCGTCACAAAGATCACGATGAGGCCGAGGATCCAGCCGGTCAGCACGTCGGTCGGGAAATGCACGCCGACGCAGAATCGGCTGATGCCGACAAACAGCGGGATCAGCACCGACAGTACGCGGATCCACGGCTGCTTGAACCGCCGTCCGATCGAGCCGTAGGCCGTGACGGAGCCGGAGGAATGACCGCTCGGGAACGAGTAGCCCTGCGCGGCAATGTCCATCACGTCCGCGGACGGGTCCACCGGCTTCAGGCATTGCACCTCCGGGCAGACCATATAGGGCCGCGGGCGCAGGACGATGTTTTTCAGCAGCGGATTGGCGACGTTCGCCACGCAGATATTCCGGCCGAGGAACTTGCCGATCTCCTTGTCGTAGCACCAGTAGAGAAAGCCCATCAGCAGGATGAACACCATTTCTTCGCCGAGCGTCGAGAAAAAGGATGCGACGGCGATGCCGACCGGGCCGAGATGCGCCTGCAGCCACGCCATCAGCGCAGGCTCCCATGCAAAATAAAAGACGTTTTCCATATGGCACTCCGTTTCTTCCTAATATATTGTATTCTACCATTTTCACGCCGGATGCGCAAGAGATACGGGAAACCGGCGCATGCCTGTTATGCGGAATCGGCATGGCGGAATTCACAAATTTTCCCATTCCCACCCGCAGGGTTTTATGGTATACTATATCCTATGAGAAAATTGGTCTGCGGTCTGCTGCTGCTATGCCTGCTGCTGACCGGCTGCCGGAACGTCGAACCGGCGCCGCCGGTGCAGGAACCCATACAGGTCATTTCCGTGACGGCGACGCCCGCCACAGCGGTGAGCCCTGCGCCGACCGATACGCCGCGCCCGACGGATACGCCCTCCCCGATCCCGACCGATACGCCGGCGCCGACGCCGATGGACGACGAAGCACGGCTCTGGGCATTTATCGACACGATGACGACGGAGGAAAAGATCGGGCAGCTCTGCATGTTCGGTTTTTCCGGCACGGACAGCGTCAGCGACGAGTTTGCCGCGATCATGGACGCCTACCATATCGGCAGCGTGATCCTCTATGGGCAGAACATCAAGCGCACCGACAAGGACGGCGGCTTCTCCCGCTGCAAAAAGCTGACCGACAGCGTCAGCGCCGCGAATCACACCGGCATCCCGCTTTTGATCAGCACCGACGTGGAGGGCGGCACGGTCACGCGGTTCCATTGGAAAACGACGCTGGACAGCGCGCGTACGCTCGGCAAAAAGGACAATATGGACAAGGCGCGCAGCGAGTTCGCCTATATCGGCGAGGGGCTTTTGTCCGCGGGCATCAACGTGGACCTTGCGCCCGCGTTGGACGTCTGCAAAAATCCCGACGAGCATTTTATGGGCAAGCGCATCATTTCGTCGAATGCGGATATCGTTTCGGATATCGGCGTGGCCTGCATCCAGGGTCTGCATGAAAGCGGCGTGCTGTCGATCATCAAGCATTTTCCCGGCCACGGCGCCACGAACACCGACTCGCACGATACGATCCCGAAGGTGGAAAAATCGCTCGATTCCTTGCGCATGTATGAGCTTGTGCCGTTTAAGGACGCTCTTTTGAACGGCGCGGACGGCGTGATGGTCGCGCATATCCTGTATACGTCCATCGACAGCGACAATGTCGCAAGCCAGTCGGATTCGTTCATTTGGGGACTGCTGCGCGACGAGTACGGTTTTGGGGGCATCGTGATGAGCGATGATTTCCGGATGGCGGGCATCCGAAAGCAGCGTTCGCTTGACAAGGCCGCCGTGCGGTTCATCGAGGCGGGCGGGGACTTGATCCTTTGCGGCGCGAACCACACGTATCAGCAGAAGATTCTGGACGGGCTGTATGCCGCCGTGCAGGACGGAACGATTTCCGTGGATCGGCTCAACGAGAGTGTATATCGTATCTTATCGGCTAAAGAACGCGTGACCGATTGGGTCGCGGTGCCATAAAAGAGGGAACGGATTATATTTGGGGGAGTTATGAACAAAATCGGATTTGACAAGCAAAAGTATATCGAAATGCAGTCCAAGCGCATCCTCGAACGGATCGCACAGTTCGGGGACAAGCTGTATCTGGAGTTCGGCGGCAAGCTGTTCGACGACTACCATGCGTCGCGCGTGCTGCCCGGCTTTCTGCCCGACACGAAGATCAACATGCTCGTCGAACTGAAGGACAAGGCTGAGATCATCATTGCGATCCACGCGGGCGATATCGAGCGCAACAAGATCCGCAACGACCTCGACATTGCCTACGACCGCGAGGTTCTGCGGCTGATCGACGCGTTCCGCAAAAAGGAGCTGCTCGTGTCCGGCGTCGTGATCACGCGTTATCGGGAGCAGCCGTCCGTGGACGCGTTTGCGGAGCGGCTGAAAACGCTCGGCATCCGTGTGTATAAGCATTATCCGATCGAGGGCTATCCGCAAAACCCGCAGCTGATCGTTTCGGAGGACGGCTTCGGTAAAAACGAGTTTGTCGAAACGTCGCGGCCGCTTGTCGTTGTGACCGCGCCCGGCCCCGGCAGCGGCAAGCTCGCGGTGTGCCTGTCGCAGGTGTATCAGGAGTTTCGCCACGGCGTCCGCGCGGGCTACGCCAAGTTTGAGACGTTCCCGATCTGGAACCTCCCGCTGCGCCATCCGGTCAACCTCGCGTATGAGGCCGCGACAACCGACCTCGACGACGTGAACATGATCGACCCGTTCCACCTCGAAGCCTACGGCATCACGACGGTCAACTACAACCGCGATGTCGAAGCGTTCCCGGTGCTCAATTCGATGTTCAACCGCATTTACGGCGAATCGCC
>JAFUDD010000336.1 GCA_017459315.1 Clostridia bacterium
CTGCCACAGCGGAGAAACGTGGCTTGTCCGCGGCAACGAATGCATCATCAAGGAAATCGAGGCCGAAAGCGAGGACGACGCGCCGGACGATCCGCCGGACACGGATTCCGCTTCTTCGGAAGCGGACAAAACCGAATAATCCAAAAGGAGCCCCCCGAGCGGAGGCTCCTTATCTTATTCCTTTGCGTTTATGCCATTTCGATCTTCAGCGTCACCGGGAAGTCCGACGCTATGCCGGGCGCGTAAACATGCAGGCCTTCCGCGTCGGCGTACCAGGACGCGACGGCGTCGGCAAGGCCGAGGATCGTGACGGTCTTGATAATGCCGTGGAATGCGGGCAGGTTCTGATCCGGGCTTTCGCCGAGCGACCGGATCAAAAACGCACCGTCTGCCGGGCAGCGCATCGCCGTCGCATAAACGCAGCCGTGCGCCGCCGTAAAGCGATAGTCCGCCGCCGTATAGACCGTCTCGGTCTTGTCGGTGAACTGGCCCTCTTTGCGGACGGTCGGCCCCTCGCCGGGGGTGCGCCACGGCCTTGCGCCCTCGATCGCTTCGCCGTTAACCCGCATCCATGCGCCGAGATCGCGCAGGATCGCCTGATCCGGTTCGGGGATCGTGCCGTCCGGCTTCGGGCCGATGTTCAGCAGCAGGTTGCCGCCCTTGCTGACCGTATCGACGAGCGTTTGGATGATTTCGCGGCTGCTCTTATAGACAAGCTCGGTCGTATAGCACCACGCGTTGCGCGCCACGGCGGTATCGGTCTGCCACAAAAATGGCTTCGCGTCCGAAAAGCCGCCGCGCTCGACCTCCGGGATCCCGACGCCGAACGGCAGCGCGTCGTGCTTATAGCAGACGCGAACCGGCGTCCCGTCCTGCGCGCCGAGATTGTAATAAAACGCGAGCAGCTTTTTCAGATACGGCTTGAACGCTTCGTGCTGGATCCACCAGTCGAAATACAGCAGCCGCGGACGATAGCGCACGATCAGCTCAGCGGTGCGGGCAAGCCAGTCGCTTAAGTATTCCTCGTTCGGGTACGGCTTGGCATACAGATCGTCCAGCGCGCCCTCCGGCATCGAAGGCCAATAGAAATCGTCCTTTTGCAGCGGCTCATGGATATCGCTGACGATTTCCTTGCCGTGCCCCATGAAAAACCAATGCTCGGCGCGGTGCGAGGACACGCAAAAGAGAACGTCCTCCGCTTCTGCGGCGGCCTTCAATTCCCCGAGCACATCCCGCTTCGGCCCCCTGTTTGCCGCGTTCCAGTCCGAAAGCGCGCTGGCGTACATCTGAAACCCGTCGTGATGCTCCGCGACCGGGAACATATACCCCGCCCCGGCCGCCTTGAACAGCCGCACCCATGCCGCCGCGTCGAACCGCTCGCCGGTGAACAGCGGAATGAAATCCTTATACCCGAACCGGTCGGGCGGGCCGTAGGTTTTCAGGTGATGTTCATACGCCCGCGTGCCGGGCATATACATTTCCCGCGAATACCACTCATTGGAAAACGCCGGAACGCTGTATACGCCCCAATGAATAAAGATGCCGAGGCGGCGCTTGCGGAACCACTCCGGCTCCGGCGCGTCGGCAAGCGACGCCCAGTCCGCGCTGTACGGCCCCGCCGCAATGACCTCGTCCACATACGCGAGAATCTTTTTCTCCGCGCTTTCGATCTGCTCCCGATCCATCTTCCCCTCCGTTTTATCGCAGTAAAAACGCCGCCGCGCCGTGATGCGGAAGCGATACGGCAATCGTATCTTTGACGCTGCCCGTTTTGCCCGTCCACAGCGCGGTATACGCCGCAGGCCCGGACAACTCCAAGTCCGAAAGCGCGATCTCCGTTTCGGCGTCCGCCTCCCCGACGTTGAACAGCGCCGCATACGTTCCGCCGTCCGCGCACGCCGCCGTCCAAAGGATCAGCTCCGTGCCGTCCTGCATCCGCCGCCATACCGGGTGCGAGTGCCGCGCAAGCCGGTGCATGCCGAGAATGCCGCGGTTGGTCAGAAGTTCCTTAGTGAACGCGTCGAACCCGGTCATCTCCCCGCCGATCATCAGCGGCGAACGCAGGAAGCACCACAGCGTCAGCATTGTGGTCTGCTCATCCCTTGTGAACCGCGTGCGGTTGTTCGGGTCGTATACCTGCCGGATCGGGCCGACCGGCAGCATATCCGCGTCCGGCCAATGCCCCGCGCCCGCATGGATGCACCAAGTTTTCGCACGGTCGAACATATCGTAGAGCAGCCGCCAGTCGTCCCAAAAATCGTCCGTGATGCGCCACATGTTCGATACGCGCTTATACAGCTCGGCCTTTTCGGGCAGCGCCGGGCCGGGCGACAGGCTTAAGACCATCTCGCGCCCGCACGAGTGCAGCGCGTCGGCAAGCAGCTGCAGCTCGTCCTCGGCTTTTGGCAGCTCGCGGCAGATGTCATCGCACTTGATAAAGTCCACACCCCACGAGGCGTAGAGTTTGAACAGACTTTCGTAGTAGGCCCGCGCGCCGTCCTTTTTCGGATCGACGCCGTACATATCCGTATTCCAAGGGCAGATGCTGTCGGTTGCCGCGATCTCCCGCGCCGTATGTGTGCTGCCCAAAATCTCGGTGTTGCGATGAACGGCTTGCCGCGGAATGCCGCGCATGATGTGGATGCCGAACCGCAGCCCCATCGCATGGATCTTTTCGGCCAGCGGCCCGAAGCCCTTGCCGCCCGCCGCCGAGGGAAAGCGGTTCACGGCCGGCAGCAGCCGGGAATACTCGTCCATCGTCAGTTCGGTAAACGGGTGATAGTCGTTGCTTGCCGCCGTTGGATCGGACCATTGAATGTCTACCACAATATACGCATAGGCGAAGGGCTTGAGGTGCTCCGCCATATACGCGGCGTTTTGCAGCACGATTGCTTCGGTCACGGCGGCGCCGTAGCAGTCCCAGCTGTTCCACCCCATCGGCGCATGACTTGTCTCCATCGCGGTTCCTCCCGTGTTTGTTTACCTATATTATACATTTCACCGCGCGCGGTGTCAACAAACGGCCATTCGTTTGCGCCGCGGCGGACCGTGCAAAAGGAATCGCGCAGAAATGTAAATAGGATTTGATTTTCGCATAAAGAAATGGTAAAATGTTGAGGGTATAGAA
>JAFUDD010000337.1 GCA_017459315.1 Clostridia bacterium
CGCCGAGCTCATCAAACATGTTCTTCCGTTCGGCATCCATGCGCCACGCAAAGTGCCCCGCGTTGCCCTGCACCTCGACGTTGTGCAGCGGGTATTTTGCCATCATCTCCGTCACAAGCGGCTCCACGTCCGGCAGCGGCGCGTCAAACACGGTACGTTCCGCCTCGAAATCGTAGCACACCGCGCCGTTGCACAGGATCGTCGGGGCGTTGTCGATGAACAGACGCCGCTTTTCGCGGAACATCGGCACGCTCCGGCCGGACGCAACGGCGAACCGCCCGCCTTCGTCCATGAACGAGCGCAGCGCGTCAAGATTCGCCTGCGGCACAAGCCCCTGCGGATCGGTCAGCGTGCGGTCGAAATCGCTTGCGATCAGAATACCGTCATACCGTCCCATGGATCACTCCGCAAACAGCTCGTTTTCGAGCATCAGGCACAGCGCATGATAGACCGGCAGATGCAGCTCCTGCACCAGGAACGGCTCGGTGCGGTCCACGGCGATCTGACAATCCGACAGCGGCGTGAGCCGGTTGGGGCCGCGCCCGGTCAGCGTGATCACCTGCATGCCGAGCGCCTGCGCGACCTCGGCGGCATAGACGACGTTCTGCGAATTGCCGGAGGTGGAGATGCCGAGCAGCACATCGTTCCTCTGTCCGATCGCATACACCTGCTGCGCAAACGCGAGCTTCGGCTCGGTATCGTTGGAAATTGCGGTCATGACCGCGGCGTTTTCCACCAGCGGGATCGCGGGAAGGCCGCGTTCGAGCTTGCCCAAAAGATATTCTGCATCAGCGGGACACGCGCCGTGCAGCGCCTCGGCAAACAGCGTGTCGGGGCGGCGGCGCAGGATGAACGCCTTTTGCAGCTCGCCTGCAATGTGCATGGCGTCCGCGGCGCTCCCGCCGTTGCCGCAAAGCAGCAGCTTGCCGCCCGCCGTGAAGCAATCCTTCAGCAGCAGAAACGCCGTCCAAATCCCGTCGCGTTGCGGCTCCAAGACCGGATAGCGGAGCAGCAGATCGTCCAGGATCGCTTCCGGATCGGTAAATTGAATATGAGACATACGGTCCTCCTTGGGATATCGCGGCAAAGGGCGGCGTTCGCCCTTCACCTCCGCCCATTATAATAGATGATACGACGCGATGGCAAGTGCTTCGTAGCGGTCGATATCGTCGCCGAGCGCGGCGGGAACGATCCTGCACGACCGCGCCGACACCGCAAATGCTTCGCGGGCGATGGCGGCCTCCATTGCGGGGCGCAGCAGCGATTCCGCGCGCGCAAAGATGCTTCCGATCACAATGACCTCCGGATTCAAAAGGTCGATCAGGATCGCCAGCGTGCGGCCGAGCATTTCGCCCGAGGTTTCATAGATCCGCTTGGCAAGCGCGTCGCCGTTGTACGCGGCCTCGGCCACGGTCTTGGCCGTCAGCTCGCCGAGGCCCTCCTTTGTCGGGCAGAGCGCGGGCTTTTCGCCCGCCATGATGCGCTCATAGACCATGTCCCGCGCAAGCTGCGCAATGCCGCCGCCGGAGCAGAAGCCCTCCGCTGAGCCTATCTTGGAGCACCCGACCGGGCCGAAGGGCATCAGCCGGATGTGGCCGCACTCCCCCGCCATGTCGTTGGCGCCGCCGTAGAGCTGACCGTTCAAAATCAGCCCCGCGCCGAGCCCTGTGCCGAACGTTAAGAACGCGGCGTGCCGGCAGCCCTTGGCCGCGCCGAAGCGCCATTCCGCCAGCGCGCCCGCGTTGGCGTCGTTTTCCAAGTAAGCGGGCGCCCCAAAGTGCTCCTCCATGATCCGCACCGCCGGGATATCGTCCCAGCCGGGCAGGTTCGCAGGCGACTGGATCACGCCGGTCACGGGGTCGAGCGGGCTGCCGCAGGCAATGCCGATCGCGTCCGGCTTCTCTACGCCGAACTCGGTCAAAAGCTCGTCGCCGTACCGCTTGAACAGTTCCATTGCGCCGTAGGGGCCGCCGCATTCCTTCGTGGCGAAGCGGCGGCTGCCGAGGATGCGGATCTCATTTTCCGCCTCATACCCAAGAACGGCGATACATTTCGTACCGCCGATCGCAATGCCTAATAGATTTTTCATGCTCAGAGAATCGTGCCGTCCGACGGGTTGAAGCGCAGCCACGCCTCGTCGCCGACCTTGTAGATCTTCTTGCCCTTGGGGTTATAATCGGTGATCTTGATGAGGTTGTCGCCGACCATGGGCTGAATGTATATAACTC
>JAFUDD010000338.1 GCA_017459315.1 Clostridia bacterium
GACCCGACCGGTCGTCCGGACTTGTATCAAGGCATCATTTCGACGCGCTCGCTGCACATGCGCGCGGTGCGCGATTTCGGTTTTTCTTGCGCGGACGAGATGCTCTATCCCGAGAATCACAAGTACCTTGACGACCTTCTGGCCTATGTCGCGGTGGGTGCAAGGTCGGTCGAGGATCAGCAGCATCGCCTGACCGCCAGCGGCATCGAGGTGCCGGTGGGCATGAAGAACCCGACGAGCGGCGACCTTTCGATCATGATGAACGCGATCCAGACCGCGCAGCATAAACATTCCTTCATCTATCGCGGCTGGGCGGCGCACTCGCAGGGCAATCCCTACGCGCACGCGATCCTGCGCGGCTATACAAACAAGCAGGGCCACGCGATGCCGAACTACCATTACGAGGATCTGCGCCGCGTTTACGACCTATACGCCGAGCGCGATCTCTCTTATCCCGCGCTTTTGATCGACACAAACCACGCGAACTCCGGCAAAGACCCGTTCGAGCAGCCGCGCATCGTGCGCGAGGTGCTGTCCTGCCGCCGGTATTCCGACGATCTCAAGGGGCTTGTGAAGGGCTTTATGGTCGAATCATACCTTGTGGACGGCAAGCAACCGGTCGGCGGCGGGTGTTACGGCCAGTCGATCACCGACGCCTGCCTTGGCTGGGAAAAGACCGAGCGGCTGATCTATGACATTGCCGACGCGCTGTAAATCATAAACGGGAGAGGCTTTTCAACTTCTCCCGTTTGTTTTTGAGGGAATCTTTATTTTGTTACAACCGTGCCGCTTTCGCCGCGCAGCGCGGCGGCGGCGTTTTCAAGCGAAGCGATGATCGCTTCCTTGCCGGTGCGGGCAAACGACATCGCCGCCTGCACCTTCGGCAGCATCGAGCCGGGTGCGAAATGGCCTTCCGCAATGTACTGTTCGGCCTCGGCACAGGTCATGCGCTCGATGGCGCGCTGCTCCGGCTTGCCGTAATGGATCATCACGCGATCCACCGCCGTGAGGATCACAAGCCGGTCGGCATCGACAAGCTCGGCGAGCTTCGCGGAGGCAAAGTCCTTATCAATGACCGCCGGAACGCCGACAAGGCGGTTCCCTTCGCGCACGACGGGGATCCCGCCGCCGCCGACCGTGATTACCACATGCCCGGCGTCGATCAGCGTATTTACCGCGTCCTTTTCGATCACGTCGATGGGCTTGGGGCTCGGCACGACCTGTCGATAGCCGCGGCCCGCGTCCTCGACCATCGTATAGCCCTTTTCGACGGCGATTGCTTCGGCCTGCGCCTTGGTATAAAACGCGCCGATGGGCTTGGTCGGATGGGAGAACGCCAGATCGCTCGGATCGACAAGCACCTGCGTCACAACCGTGGCGACGGACTTACAAAGTCCGCGCGCCGCCAGCTCGTTTTGGATGCTGTTCTGGAGGTGGTAGCCGATATAGCCCTGGCTCATGGCGGAGGCCACGCTCATCGGCGTGGCGGAATATCCATCATGGCGCAGCGCAAACTCCGTCATCGCCGTATGGATCATCCCTACCTGGGGACCGTTGGAATGGGTGAGCACGATCTCATAATCCGCGTTCGCGAACTCCGCCACTGCCTGTGCCGTTCTCCTCGTTGCTTCCTGCTGCTTGGGCAGCGTCGTCCCCAACGCCTCATGCCCCAGCGCGATCACGATCCTCCTCTTCTTCATAGGCCTAGTCCTCCTCTAATAAACGCGGTCTATTATTGATTTGCTCCGGCCTGTCGGATACCGGTGCTTCGACGCGAACTAGTCCTTTCGGTCGACGCGAGCATCATTATCATCCGTC
>JAFUDD010000028.1 GCA_017459315.1 Clostridia bacterium
AGCCGAACATCTTCTGAAAGTATTCTGTCGCCTGCCGTCAGCTTCGGCAGCGCAAAATCCAAAACGGTCTTTCCGGCGGGCAGCGAAACGCTCTCGTCGAATAACGGCAGGATTGCCCACTCGGCCTCCGGCGCTGCGGTCAGAGCGGCTTGCTCCTTTTCGAGCCGCGCGCCGATGGCCTGTACCGTGTGCATCTTCTTTTTCAGCAGCCGTCCGGTGCTTGGGTCTTGGCGTGAAACGGAGGCTTGCGCATGCTCGACCGCGTTGTAGATCGAAAGGTACCGTTCCTTCTTCTTGCGAAACGCGTCCTGTTCAAACGCGGCTACCTGCGCCTGATGCGCCATTCTGCGTTCGCGCTCGTCCATATACTGCCGGTAGGGCAGGCGTACCGCCGTTGCCCGCGGGATCGTCTTGCGCCGTATCTGCTCGATGTGCAGGATCATTTCGGCCGTGCGGTCGAGCAGCGTTTCATCGTGCGAAACATACAGCACCGTCTGCGGCGTGCGCTGTAAAAAGCCTTCGAGCCATGTGAGCGTTGCAAGGTCGAGATCGTTCGACGGTTCGTCGAGCAGCAGCACGTCGCATTCATGCAAAAGCAAAGCGCAAAGCCGCACCTTTACACGCTCCCCGCCGGACAGCGACCTCATCGGCCGCGATTCCCAAAGCAGCGTTTCCGGAATGTCAAGCCGCCTGACGACTTGTGAAACCGTTCGCGGTGAACGCTCCGACAGCGCACAGATCCGTTCCAGATACTCCCACACCGGAAGACCTTGTTCTACGTCGGTCAGCTCCTGTCCGAGATAGCCGACGACGCCCGTGATGTGCTTTTGCCCGGACACTTCGGCATACGGCTCGACAAGCGCGGGATCATAGAGCCATTTCAGCAGCGTCGACTTGCCGTTGCCTTCCTCGCCGATCAGCGCCGCCTTTTCGCCGTCGTTTACAACGAACGAGAAATCCTCGATCAGCACACGGTTGTCCTTCTTCTGCGTGATCGTAATATGTTGTACCTGTACCATAGATTCTCCTATAAAAAAATCCGTCTCTCCCTACGGAAAGACGGACGACGCCAAAAAAGAACCCAAGGGCGGGCTGCATGCGTTTATCCGAATTTCCATAGAGAAGCAAACCGCTGATTGCGGCTTTGTCTTATCTTTGAAAATCACGAATTAAAAACGCATCTTCTCACTTCCTGTCCTCGGTATGTAGATATGATACCAAATCGTATCGGCGATTGTCAAGTGTCAAATTGCCGTAAAACGGAACAGCCGTAAATGCCGAACCGGATCGGGCGACACGGCAACCGACAGCATTTGAGCAGAATTTCACTTTTTTTACGCAATTCTGTTCCAATTAGGGGCTTCCCTTTTGGGAAAAGTTCGTGCATAATATAGGAAGAAACCCCATGCGGGTTTGTTTGGCATATCCAAACGGACGTTTTGCATGGTGACAGGAAAGCATTCGTCCCGCGCTTGCGGGAGGAAGGGGAAGAACCGTATGCATATCAACTGGTACCCGGGGCACATGGCAAAGGCGCGGCGGCAGCTGATCGAAAGCCTGCAGCTGATCGACGCGGTTGTGGAGATCGTGGACGCCCGTGCGCCGCTTGCCACGCGCAACCCGGACTTTGACGAATTGTTTGCGCGCAAAACGCGCATCGTGTTATTGAACAAGAGCGACCTTGCCGATTCCGTCGCAACAAAGGAATGGGTGAAGTATTACCAATCCCGCGGCATCCTTGCGGGGGAGATCGTCTCGACTGCAAACAACGGCAAAGCGACGGCGGTGCGGCTGATCGAGGCCGCGACCAAGGAGAGCGTCGAGCGCATGAAGGCAAAGGGCGTCCAAAAGACCGTGCGCGCGCTCGTCGTCGGGATACCGAACGTCGGCAAGTCCACGTTCATCAACCGCATTGCGGGCGAGGCACGCGCCAAGACCGGCGACAAGCCGGGCGTCACCAAGGGCAAGCAATGGGTGCATGTCACGCCTTATTTGGAGCTTTTGGATTCGCCGGGGCTTTTGTGGCCGAAGCTCGATAACCAGGATTACGCCAAGCACCTTGCCTATATCGGCTCGATCAACGACGACATCTTAGAGATCGAGGAGGTCGCATGGGAGCTTTTGAAGGAGCTTTGCGCGACCTGCCCGAACGAGCTTTCCGCGCGGTATAAAAAGATCACGCCCGAAACCGAGGACGCCGCGCTTTTGGACGCAGTGGCGCAAAGCCGCGGGTTAGTTCTGCGCGGCGGCGTGTTCGATACCGAGCGTGCGGCGCGCGTGCTGCTCGACGAATTCCGTGCGGGTAAGATCGCGCATATCACGCTCGAACGTGCTTCGGAAGCAGAACCGCAGACAGCGCCCGAACCGGACAGTACGGAGGCATAACGATGGCAAGAATGCCCGAAGCCGACCGGCTGCAGATGCTGTCGGAGCGCGACCGCGCGTTTTGGACGCAGGACGGCGTGATCCTTGCCGGTATGGACGAGGTAGGCCGCGGCCCCTTGGCCGGGCCGGTCGTGGTCGGCTGCGTCGTGATGCCGCCGGAGCCGCTGCTCGAATACGTCAACGATTCCAAAAAGGTGACCGAAAAGCGTCGAGAAGCGCTGTATGAAAAGATCATGTCCACCGCCGTCGAGGCGCGTACCGCGTGGGCGTGGCAGGACGTGATCGACAAAATCAATATTTTAGAGGCCACGAAAAAGGCGTTCCATGATGCGTTTGCTTCGATGCAGACGCCGATCACGGACGTGATGATCGACGCGCTGACCGGCCTTGCGATCCCTGTGCGGCAACACCCATTGATCCACGGCGATGCGCTGAGCTATTCGATTGCCGCGGCGTCGATCGTTGCTAAGGTCGAACGGGATCGCTACATGATCGAGCAGGACAAGCTCTATCCGGCCTACGGCTTTGCCAAGAACAAGGGCTACGGCACGGCGGAGCATATGGCGGCATTGCGGCAGTATGGCCCGACGCCGCTGCACCGCAGGTCATTCTTGAAAAACCTATGAACAAGACCGAGACAGGCGCCTACGGTGAAC
>JAFUDD010000339.1 GCA_017459315.1 Clostridia bacterium
AAGAAGAAGGCCGAAGCCGCCAGAAAGCGCAAGTATTAATCGCATAACGGGAAGGGAGCCGAAACGGGCTCCCTTTTTTTGTAAAATTGACCGAAATTTGTGGATGAAATTTCGTAGAAAATCCCTTGCGCTATACCATGTTTTAAGGTATACTATGATAAATAGGGGGACGAATGCAAACAATTTCCCGTTCGTTTCCGCAGAGGATTATGCGTAAGGCGACCAGACTGAAAAATATGCGTGCCGGCAAGCTGCCGAATGCGCGCCGGGAGCTGTCCGTGCGCCGCGAAGCAAGGGCGCTGCCGCTCATGATTTTGATGATCCTGCTGGAGTCGTTTGCGATCGTGCTGTTCTATACGCCCGCCAACGTCGTTTCCGGCGGCGTCACGGGGCTCGGTATGCTTTTGGGCTATGCCACAAACGACCTGATCCCGACGTGGGTGGTCATTTTGGCAGTGAATATCCCGCTGCTGCTGTGGGCCTACCGCGATCTGCACCGCAAGTTCGTGATCTATACGGCGCTGCTGACCTTCCTGTTTTCGGCGGGTATCGCGGTCATCAAGGCGCTTGTCGCCAAGTTTCAGATCCCGTCCCCGTTCGACACGACGGACACCGCCTGGCGCTTTGTTTCCGCGATGTTCGGCGCGATGGTCATGGGCTTTTGCGGCGCGATGATTGTGCGTCTCGGCGGATCGACCGGCGGCACCGATATCGTTGCGCTGATGCTGAGCCGCCGCACGTCGTTTCCGATGGGAACGCTGGCGATGGCGGTCAACCTTGTGATCGCGTTTTCGCTCGGTATTCTGCAATCGTTTCAAAGCGGGGATTTCCGCATCGGCGTCGAGGGCTGCGCGCTCAGCGTGATCGCGCTCGGGGTGCAGAGCGTCGTGTTCAACAACATGATGCTCGGCATGAACCGCAACAAGACGCTGTTCATTATCTCCGATAAATGGAACGAGATCGCGCCGGAGGTGCTGCGGCTGCACCGCGGCGTCACCTATATTCCCTGCAAGGGCGCGTTCACCAACAAGGAAAAGATTTTGGTCTACATCCTTGCGAAGAACGCGGAGCTGGCCAAAATCCGCGCCATCGTCAAATCGCATGACGAACATGCGATCATCTCGATCATCGACACGCGCGAGGTTTTCGGCAAGCGCATCTCCCCCGTCAACTGAACCACAAGGAGCTTCTGTATGCAACAGTTTATCCATGATACGATGGAGCAGCAGATCAAGGATCTGCAATCGCTCGTCCGCATCCCGTCCGTTTCGCGCGGGGAGCCTGCCGAGCCCGGCAAGCCCTTCGGCAAGACCGTCTTTGCCGCGCTGGAGTGTGCGCTGGACATTGCCCGTCGTCTCGGCTTTGAAAAGGTCTGGCACACCGACGGCTACGCCGGCGTGATCGAATACGGCAAGGGCGAAGAAACGCTCGGCATTCTGGCCCACCTCGACGTCGTCCCCGAGGGGCTCGGCTGGACCTACCCGCCCTATGGTGCGGAGATCCACAACGGCCGCATCTACGGCAGAGGCACGCTCGATGATAAGGGCGCGGCGGTGTCGGCGCTGTATGCGCTCGCGGCGGTCAAGGCGAGCGGCGTTCCGATGAAGCGCAAGGTGCGCATCATTCTTGGCACGGACGAGGAGATCGGTTCCCTCGGCGTCGAGCATTACCTAAAGGTCGAGGGCGCACCGACGATGGCGTTCACGCCCGATGCGGAATACCCAGTCGTCAATTCCGAAATGGGCATTCTGCAATCGACCTATCATAAGGACGGCAAATTTGGCCTTCGCGTGTCGGTCGGCACCGCGGCCAATGTCATCCCCGGCGTCGTGACGGCAACGCTGCCCGTTCCGTTCAAGCCGGTCGAAGCGCCGGAGGGCTTTACGCTCGACGTAAAGGGCGATGTGCTCACCGTCACCGGCAGAGGCGGCCATGCCTCCATGCCGGAGTTTGCGAAAAACGCGCTTTTGGCAACGCTCGACGTACTGGCCAAGCAGGATCTGCCCGCAGAGGACGCGGCACTTGTGAAGGGGCTTAACGCGCTGTGGGCGATGGATATGCACGGCGAGCATCTTGGCATCGACGTGACCGACGATTCCGGCCGCACGACGTATTCGCCGGATATGTTCACGATCGACGAAACCGGCGTCACCTTCACCTGCGACTGCCGCCATCCGTTCACGCAGAAGGCGGAGGCGCTGCTTGATACGTGGGACAAGGCGTATGCCGCGCTCGGCCTTGCGCGCGTGAAGGAGGTCATCAAGCCGGGGCATTTCATTCCGGCGGACACCGAGCTGGTTTCCACGCTGATGGGCGTGTATAATGAGATCAACGGCAGCGATTCCAAACCGCTGTCGATGGGCGGCGGCACGTATGCGAGGGAGCTGCCCAACGCCGTGGCATTCGGCATCGTCCGCGAGGGCGACGAAAACCTGTGCCATGTACCGGACGAATCCGTCGCTTTGGACGATCTCCGGTTCAATACAGAGATCATGGCAGAAGCCATTAAACGATTGACAACAAAGTAAAGGAGAGAAATATGGCACTGATTTATTTGGTAGAAGACGACAGCGACATCCGTGAACTCGAGACCTACGCCCTGCAGAACAGCGATTTGGAGGTGCAATCCTTTACCGAAAGTACGGAGCTGTACGAGGCGATCGGCAGACGTATTCCCGACCTTGTGCTGCTCGATATCATGCTCCCCGGTGAGGACGGTATGAGCATCCTAAAGCACCTTCGTGCGGATTCCGAAACGCAGACCGTGCCGATCATCATGGTCACCGCCAAGACGACTGAGTCCGACCGTGTCAGCGGTCTGGACACCGGCGCCGACGATTACATTTCCAAGCCGTTCAGCGTGACCGAGCTGGTCTCCCGCGTGAAGGCGCTGCTGCGCCGCACCTCGCGTGAGTTCAATGCGGGCGCGGGCATGATCCTGCGTTACGACCCGATCGTGATGAACATCGAAACGCACCGCGTCACCGTGAACGACGAGCCCGTGGAGCTGACGTTCAAGGAGTTTGAGCTGTTGAAGTTCCTGCTCCAGAACAAGGGCACGGTCGTGACACGCAGCCGCCTGATGGACACCGTTTGGGGCTTTGCGTTTGCGGGCGAAACGCGCACCGTCGATATGCACATCAAGACGCTGCGACAGAAGCTCGGCGCCGCAGGCAAGCTGATCGTCACGATCCGCAACGTCGGCTACCGTCTCGGAGAGTAACACATGGGCGATCCGCAAATCTTCCGTCAGATCGTGGAATCGCTGCCGAACGGCATCATGGTTTGCGATCTGGACGGCAGGATTCTGTATGCGAATGAGGTCGCCAACGACTATCTGCATCTGCGGAACAAATCGCATACCGATGATCTGGACGACCGGATTTCGTCGTTCCTTAGTTCCGCGCGCAACGGCGACACGGAAATTCTTGAGCTGCACGGCCATGCGGTGCAGCTGCTGTATAACGACCGTATCTCCGGCGGGCAGCGCAGCGGCGCGATCCTCTACCTCACGAACATGGACGACCGCCGCAAGCAGGAGTTTACGGCGAACGTTTCGCATGAGCTGAAAACGCCGCTGACCTCGATTTCCGGCTACGCCGAAATGATCGAAACCGGCATGGCCAAGCAGGAGGACATCCAAAAGTTCGCCGCGCGCATCAACCGTGAAGCCAAGCGCATGCTCAAGCTCGTCACCGATATCATCAAGCTGACCGAGTTGGACGAAACGCAGATCATGGCCGAAGCCGAGCAGGTCGATCTTTATCAGCTGGCGCAGGAGAATATCGAGACGCTCGAAGCCGCCGCCATGCGGCAGAACACGACGATCTCGCTGACCGGGGAACCCTCGGTCGTCACCGGCAACCGCGCGCTGCTTTCCGAGCTGATCTATAACCTTGTCGATAACGCGATCCGCTACAACCGCGACAACGGCTCCGTTTCCGTGCGTGTGCACCATCATGTGCTGACCGTGCGGGACACCGGCATCGGCATCCCGAAGGCGCATCAGGCGCGCATTTTCGAGCGTTTCTATCGCGTCGATAAGAGCCGCAGCAAGGCCACCGGCGGCACGGGGCTCGGCCTTGCCATCGTACGGCAGATCTGCGAACAGCACCATGCGCAGATCCGTCTCGAATCCCGCGAAGGCGTCGGCACCGAGATCTCCGTCACGTTCCCGACGTTCCATGAGGATTGAGAGCATCACGCCTACGTACTTCTTATTTCTTTCGGGAGAAAGCCATAAAGAAGTACCAAGAAACAAAGAAAGCCAAAAATGATTAACCGCTTATGTGTATCGGCTGCACATAAGCGGTTTTTTGATCGTGATCCCTTTTGCTTTTGAAAGGAATGCCGCGTCACTCGCGCAGCGATTTCGTCCATGCAAAGCATGGATTTCACTGAAAAGAGGCCGCCGAAGCGACCTCATTTTCATTATACATTTTTCCCGCAGCAGTTCTTATACTTCTTCCCGCTGCCGCAGGGGCAGGGGTCATTGCGGCCGATTTTCAGACGCTTGGGCTTTACGGTCGGCTTATTGCCATACTCGGACGGGGTTTCGACAGGCTTGGCGACCTGCTGCCGCACGACCGGCGCCTTGCGCACCGCAACATGCAGGAGGTTCCGCACCGCATTCTCGCGGATCTCACCGACCATCTGATCGAACATCTCCGTGCCCTCGGACGTATACGCATTGACCGGGTCGGTCTGGCCGTAGGCCCTTAGCCCGATGCCCTGCCGGAGCTGATCCATCGCGTCGATGTGATCCATCCAATGCGAATCGACCGAGCGCAGCAGCATGATCCGCTCGACCTCGCGCATGTCCACGCCCTGCTCCTTCAGCTCCGCTTCCTTATCCTTGCGGCGCTGCTGCACGACCGCGTCGGCAATGTCGATCACCTGCTCCACCGCAGCGTGTCTGTCGCCCTTCAGCGGGGCAAAGAAGTCTGCGGGCAGGATGCCGCATAGATCGGCCAGCTCCTTTGATACCGCGTCAAGGTTCCAATCGCTGCTCTTGCCGTGCTCGGAGCAATAGGTGCGCACGATGTTCTCCACGACCTCGCGGCTCATACTGTCGAACGAAGAGGACAGATCCTCGCCCATCAGCACCTTGCGGCGCTCGCCGTAGATGATCTCGCGCTGCTGGTTCATGATATCGTCATAGCGCAGAACGTTCTTGCGCATATCGAAGTTCGCGCCCTCGACGCGCTTCTGCGCCGCCTCGATCTGCTTGGTGATCAAGCCGTTTTCAATCGGTACGTCGTCGTCGGGGCTGAGCCGCTGCATCAAGCCCTCCACGCGATCCGCGCCGAACCGCTTCATCAGGTCGTCCTTCAAGCTCACATAGAACCGCGTGCTGCCGGGGTCGCCCTGTCGGCCTGCGCGGCCGCGCAGCTGGTTGTCGATCCGTCGGCTTTCATGCCGCTCCGTGCCGATGATGTGCAGGCCGCCCAAGCGCACGACCTCCTCGTGCTCCTTTTCGGTCTCCACCTTGTATTCGTTATAGAGCCGTGTGAATTCCGCGCGCGCGGCGATGATCTCCTCGTCCTCGGTCTCCGCGTGGCCGGTCGCTTCCTCGATCAGCTCCTCGTCCATGCCCTGCTGCCGCAGCGCCTTGCGCGCCAAAAACTCCGGGTTGCCGCCGAGCAGAATATCCGTGCCGCGGCCCGCCATGTTCGTGGCAATCGTGATCTGTCCGAGCTTACCGGCCTGCGCGACGATCTCCGCTTCCTTCGCGTGATACTTCGCATTCAAGACCTCATGCTTGATGCCGCGCCGCTTCAAGAGTGCAGAAAGGTATTCGCTGCGCTCGACCGAAATCGTGCCGACCAGGATCGGCTGCCCGGTTGCGTGGATGCGCTCGATCTCCTCCACGACCGCGCGGAACTTGCCCTCCTCGGTCATGTAAACGACGTCCTTGAAGTCCTTGCGGATGTTCGGCTTGTTCGTCGGGATCTCGACCACATCGAGGTCATAGATGCCGGAGAACTCGTCCTCCTCGGTTTTGGCCGTACCGGTCATGCCCGCTAACTTATGGAACATGCGGAAATAGTTCTGGAACGTGATCGTCGCCAGCGTCTTGTTTTCGCGCTCGACCTTCACGCCCTCCTTGGCCTCCAGCGCCTGATGCAACCCCTCGCTGTACCGGCGGCCGATCATCAGACGGCCCGTAAATTCATCAACGATGATGACCTGCCCGTTCTGCACGACATAGTCGCGGTCGCGCTCGAACAGCGCGTTGGCGCGCAGCGCCTGCTTGATGTAGTGGTTCAGCTCGGTGTTCTCCACATCGGCAAGGCTGTTGATCTTGAAGAACGCTTCGGCCTTTTTGATGCCCTCCTGCGTCAGCATGACCGTGCGGCGCTTGATATCGCACATATAGTCGCCGCTTTCGGGCTGATCCTCGCCGAGGATCTGATCGGTCTTGCTCGTGTCTTTGATGTTCTCGCCGCGCACAAGCCGCCGCACAAACCGGTCGGCCTCCTGATACATTGCGGACGATTCCTCGCCGTGGCCGCTGATGATCAAAGGCGTTCTGGCTTCGTCGATCAGGATGGAGTCCACCTCGTCGATGATCGCATAATGCAGCTCGCGCTGCACCATGTTCTCCTTGTAGACGCACATATTATCGCGCAGATAGTCGAACCCGAATTCGTTGTTCGTGCCGTAGGTGATATCGCACGCATACGCCTCGCGGCGCGCGTCGTTGTCCAGATCGTGCACGATGCAGCCGACCGTCATGCCGAGGAACTTATAGATCTTGCCCATCCATTGCGCGTCGCGCTTGGCAAGGTAATCGTTGACCGTGACGATATGCACGCCGCGCCCCTCGAGCGCGTTGAGGTAGGCCGGCATCGTTTCGACGAGCGTCTTGCCCTCGCCGGTCTTCATCTCCGCAATGCGCCCCTGATGCAGCACCATGCCGCCGAGCAGCTGCACATCGAAATGCCGCATCCCGACCGTGCGGACGCTCGCTTCGCGCACCGCCGCGAACGCTTCGCAAAGGATATCGTCCAGCGTCTCGCCGTTTTGCAGCCGTGCCTTAAAAGCCGCCGTGCAGCCGCGAAGCTCTTCGTCGCTCATGGCCTGATACTTCGGCTCCAAAGCGTTGATCTCCGCCACCTTCGGACGCAGTTTTTTTAATTTACTCTCGCTCGTGTTGCCGAGCAGACGATCCAAAAATCCCATGACTATACTCCTGTCATTGTATTACACACAGTATAGCATAGTTTTTGTTCTGCGAAAAGACCCAATTTCGGCGCGGACGTGACGCCGGCGTGAACTTTGGAGGGCGGAACGGGTTTTTGTGTGTGCACTGTTTGTTCCTCACCACGCAAAAACCGGTTTTCATTCGTCTCCGCCATCCCTTTTCTACCCGTTCGCCGCATCAATATTTCGTTTGTTTTTGTGCCGCCGATCATGTAAGATTTCCGCAAAATCGGGGGTTTCTTCTATATTATTATTTACACCCCTTGTGAAATATGGTATACTGGTACATATCCATGGTGGAGGTATAACGCTTTGCGAATCCGGGGGCTGAAGCTAAGTCACTATCGAAACTACGATGCGCTCGAGCTTTCGCCCGATCCGGGCTTGAATGTGTTCGAAGGGCTGAACGCGGCGGGCAAGACGAACATTCTGGAATCCATCTTCCTCTGCGCCCTCGGCCGGAGCCACCGCACCGCGCGCGACGCGGAGCTTTTGCAGGAGCATGAGCCGTTCGGCGGCGTGCGGCTGTACCTCGACACGCGCGGCGGCTCGCGCTCGATACGGATCGAGCTGTGCGAGGGCGAGCGCAAAAAGGTCTACATCGACGATGCGGCCACGTCCCGTTCGGGCGAGCTGATGGGCTGTCTGAACGTGGTGATGTTCTCGCCGGAGGATTTGCAGCTTGTGAAGGACGGTCCTGCCGAGCGGCGGCGGTTCCTCGATATGGAGTTGAGCCAGATGAAGCCCGCGTACTACTACGATCTGCAGCAGTACAACAACGCGCTCAAGAACCGCAACCTGCTCTTAAAGGAAACGCCGATCCGCTACGACATGATCGAGCTTTGGGACGAGCAGCTTGCACGGCTCGGCAGCCGGATCATCCGGGAGCGCACGCAGTTTGTGCAGGAGCTTTCCGGCCTTGCGCATGAGCTGCACCGTTCGATGAGCGGCGGCAAGGAGAATCTTCGCGTGACGTATGAGCCGTCGGTGCCGTACACGGACGAGGAACGCTTGGCGGAAACGCTGCAGGAGCAGCTGGCCGAGCGATTGGAGCGCGATATTTTCCGCGGATTCACGTCCGTCGGCCCGCACCGGGACGATCTGGGGCTGATGCTGAACGGGCGCGACGTGCGCGTTTTCGGCTCGCAGGGGCAGCAAAGAACCACAGCGCTGTCTCTGAAGCTGTCGGAGATCGAGCTGATCAAAAGGACGCGCGGCGAGCGGCCGGTGCTGCTGCTGGACGATGTGTTTTCGGAGCTCGACGCCGACCGGCAGGCAAGGCTTTTGGAGGTCGTGAGCGATTGTCAGGCGTTTGTGACCTGCACCCACTTGGAAGAATTTGCGTCCATCGAAACACTGACCATGCAGGTCTGGCATGTCGAGAACGGACGCGTTTCGGAGGTATAAATGCTGCTGCACATCGGAGAGAACCGGTTTGTCCCGAGCGCGTCGGTCGTGGCGATCCTGCCCGTGGAGAACGTCAGCGCCGAGACCGAACGCCTGATCCGCGACTGCGTAGAGATCGGGCACTATTACCCCTCCTACGGCCGCCCGAAGTCCTACGTGATCTGCACCAAGGGCGACGATACCTATGTCTACGCCGCGTCCACAGCGGTGAAGACGCTGCAGGAAAGGATCGCAGCGCAGTGATATTGCCCTAAAGGGCTTTTGGAACGTAAACCAACGACGCCGCAAAACAGCGGCCGATACAGTATCAGAAACGGAGAAACAACATGGAAGACATTCAGCACGAAGTCAACGGCAATTATGACGCTTCCCAAATTCAGGTTTTGGAGGGCTTGGAAGCGGTGCGCCGTCGCCCCGGCATGTACATCGGCTCGACCGATTCGAGAGGTCTGCACCACCTGATCTATGAGCTTGTCGATAACTCCATCGACGAGGCCATGGCGGGCTACTGCGACCACGTGACGATCACGGTTCACGAAGGGGAAACCGTGACGGTCAAGGACAACGGCCGCGGCATCCCGGTGGGCTACCACCAAAAGACCGGCAAGGACGCCTTGGAGGTCGCTTTGACGATCCTGCACGCGGGCGGCAAGTTCGGCGGCGGAGGCTATAAGGTTTCCGGCGGTCTGCACGGCGTCGGCCTGTCCTGCGTCAACGCGCTTGCGGACGACCTCACGGTTGAGGTACGGCGCGACGGGAAGATTCACCGGCAGCGGTATCAGCGCGGCATCCCGATGACGAAGGTGGAGATCGTGGGCGAATGTGACCCCGGCGACACCGGCACGTCCGTGACGTTCCATCCCGATCCCGATATCTTTGACGAAGTCAAGTTTGAGTTTGACAAGCTGAAATCCCGTCTCCGGGAGCTGGCGTTTTTGAACGCGGGCGTTCGCATCACCGCGATCGACGAGCGCGAGGGCAGCCAGATGGAGCGCGACTACTGCTTTGAGGGCGGCATCCGCTCGTTTGTCTCGCACTACAATAAAAACAAAGAGGTGCTGCATCCGGAGCCGATGTACTTCACGGCCAAGCGCATGACCGACGGCGAGGAGACCGCGACGGTCGAGATCGCCATGCAGTGGAATGACGGCTATAACGAGGACATCTACACCTACGCAAACAACATCAACACGCACGAGGGCGGCTCGCACCTCGACGGCTTCAAATTAGCCCTGACCCGCACGGTCAACGATTACGCAAAGCGCGCGAATCTGTTAAAGGAAAAGGACGGCTCGCTGTCCGGCGAGGACATCCGCGAGGGTCTGACCGCCGTGATCTCCGTCAAGCTGCAGGAGCCGCAGTTTGAGGGGCAGACCAAAACGAAGCTCGGCAATGCGGACATTCGCCCCTTGGTGAGCAACGCGGTTTCGACCGGGCTGAACCAGTTTCTGGACGAGAACCCCGCCATCGGCAAGGTGATCGTGGATAAGTGCCTGATGGCCTCCCGCGCGCGCGAAGCGGCCCGCAAAGCCCGCGACCTTACCCGCCGCAAGACGCTGCTCGATTCGACGGCGCTGCCCGGCAAGCTGGCGGACTGCCAGGAAAAGGACGCTTCCAAGTGTGAAATCTTCCTTGTCGAGGGCGACTCGGCAGGCGGCTCCGCGAAGATGGGGCGCAACCCGAAGTATCAGGCGATCCTGCCGCTGCGCGGCAAGATCTTAAACGTCGAAAAGGCGCGGCTGGACCGGATGCTGGCAAGCGACACGATCAAGTCGATGATCACGGCGTTCGGCGCGGGCATCGACAGCGAGTTTGACGAAACCAAGCTCCGCTATCATAAGATCGTCTGCATGACCGATGCCGACGTGGACGGCAGCCATATCCGTATTCTGCTGCTGACGTTCTTCTACCGTCACATGCGGCCGCTTGTGGAGAACGGCTACGTCTTTATCGCGCTGCCGCCGCTGTATAAGGTGAAGCGCAACAAGTTCCTGCGCTACGTCTATTCCGATGAGGAACTGGACGCCACGCTGCAAGAGATCGGGTCGG
>JAFUDD010000340.1 GCA_017459315.1 Clostridia bacterium
CCAGCTCGGAGTTGATCGAGCCGAGCGAGCCGGCGAGCATGATGTAGGTGAATGCGTAGTAGTGCAGCGCGAGCACGCAGACCATGGCAAACGGGCCGTAGGCGATCCAGTCCGGCACCTGCCAGCCGAGCCAGTAGAGAATGCCGGGCGTGCCGCCGAGCGCGTTGCGGAAGATCGAGAGCCACGCCTGCGCCTTGCACCACGAGGGCATCATGTAGGCAATGACGATCAAGAACGAACTGATCTTCTTGCCGGGGATAGCGCTGCGCACCATCAGCCACGCGAGGATCGCGCCGAGCGGTACGGCGACGAGGCAGGCGAAGAACGAAACGGTCAGCGAGTGGACCAGCGGCGTCCAGAACATGGACTTGGCCATCTTGCCGGTCAGAAGGTACTGCCAAAAGTAGATCGACCACGTGCCCTCCTCCGCCTTGGCGCGGCGGGCGGCGGTCGCGTCCAGCACGAACGTTTCCTTGACGAGCGAGAGCAGCGGCACGACAACGAACACGATCAGCACGATGAACGCGAGCAGGGTCATCAGATTGAAGGGATTGAACAGGACGTCCTTCAGCTGGTTTTTGAACCGCGTCCACGGATCGCCCTTTCGAATGATTTTCTTTGTTTTACCCATACGTTTTTCCTCCGCGTGAATCCATCCGGTTTCTGCTGCGCAGCGGGTTGCCGCCGTTTAGGCGTCTTCCTTGGCGTTCGCTTCGGCGTAGCGGATCAGCCGCGTCGTTTCCTTGTTGAAAACGTTCAGCCGCTTCGGGTCCATGCTGACCCAGACCTTTTGGTTCATGTCGTAGCTTCTCAGGTCCACCTGCAGCGCAAGGAACTGCGTGCCGTTGGCCTCGAGCGTCACGATGGTTTCGGAGCCGGCGGGCTGACTGGCGTAGACCGTGGCTTCGAGCACGTCGCCTTGGTCGGGCTTTTTCGGATAGACCTGCACGACCTCCGGACGAATGCCGATCACGACCGGGAATTCGCCCTTTTGCGGGATCGTTTCCTCCGTTTTCAGCGTGGCCTTGTCAAACGTGAACGCGCCGAGCGGACACGTGACGCGCAGCGTTTCGCCGTCGAATACGCCGGTGCCGTCGATCAGATTGATGCGCGGGCTGCCGACAAAGTCCGCCGTTTCGATATCGACCGGGTTCGTGTAGATCTCCAGCGGCGTTGCGACCTGCGCGATCTCGCCCGCCTTGAACAGCGCGACCTTGGTGGACATCGTCATGGCCTCGACCTGATCGTGCGTGACGTACACGATGGTCGTGCCGGTTTCCTTATGCAGACGCTTCAGCTCCACGCGCATGTCGATACGAAGGCGCGCGTCGAGGTTGCTGAGCGGTTCGTCCAGGAGGAGCAGCTTCGGGCTTGAGGCGATCGCGCGGGCGATGGCGACACGCTGCTGCTGACCGCCGGACAGCTCGTTCGGATAACGGTCCTTATACTGGTCGATACGCATGGTGCGCAGCGACGCCATGACCTTTTCGTCGATCTCCTTTTTCGAGAGCTTTTTGATTTTCAGGCCGAAGGCGATGTTCTGATAGACGGTCATGTGCGGCCAGAGCGCATAGCTTTGGAACACAAGGTTCAGGCCGCGCTTGCTCGGCTCCTCGTAGAACGCGTTCGCCGCGTCGATCATCGTTTTGCCGTCGATGGTCATGGTGCCGTTCTGCGGCTTTTCGAGGCCGGAGATCACGCGCAGCGTCGTCGTCTTGCCGCAGCCCGACGGCCCCAGCAGCGTCATGAAATCGCCGTCCTCGATCGTCAGGTTGATATCCTTCAGCACGCGATTCTCGCCATAATATTTGTCGATGTGCTCCAACACGATTTTGCTCATACGGCCAAAGCTCCTTTACAAAAGATTTTCACATAGCTTACCTATATTATACATTCCTATATTTGCTTTTGCAAGCGTTTACGGAAAAAATATGAGCGAATAAATAGTGAAACAAAAATATATTCGCGACATATCACGCATAAAATGGGCAGGAAACGGTTGTGTTCCGCAAAAAATGCGCATATGAAAAGACCGTAAGCGGGAAAGGGAAACGATAAAAAAGAGCAGAGACGCGACGGCCGTCATGGCGCCTTATCGCGGTCTGCTCCGGGAAAAGATATAAAAAAGGTATAGAGGGGACGCGGCGCGTCAGCCGCCGATCAGCAGCACGGACAGATCGTTGACGTTCGTACCGGTGGGGCCGGTCATGATAAGACCGTTTACGGCCTGCAGCGCGTGATAGGCGTCGTTATTTTGCAGCACATCGCTGATCGAGATGCCCGCAGCCTGCAGGCGGGACAGCGTTTTGCCGTCCACGATGCCGCCCGCGGCGTCGGTCGGGCCGTCGGTGCCGTCCGAGCCGAGCGAGAACACGCAGGCGTCAAGCCCCGCAAGGCCCTCTGCGGCGGCAAGCGCCAGCTCCTGGTTGCGGCCGCCCAAGCCGTGCCCGGTCAGATGCACGACGGTCTCGCCCCCGGCGATAAACGCAAGGCGCCTGCCCTTGCCGCACCACGTTTTGGCAATGCCGGCAAGGAACACGCCCGCGTCGCGTGCGGTGCAGGTGAGCTGATCGGTCAGCAGGAGCGGTTCATAGCCGAGCGAGGCGCAGGTCTTGGACGCGGCCTCGCAGAGCTGCCGGACGCTGCCGGTGACGAACGTTTCCACGTTGTCGAGCGACTTCGGCGTTTCGCGGTCGAGCAGGGACGCCATCAGCGGCGTCACGGTGAGGTTGTATTTTTGCACGACGCGCCACGCGTCGGCGGCGGTCGAGGCATCGGGACAGGCGGGGCCGGAGGCGATCATGTCGAGCCGGTCGCCGAGCACGTCGGACAGGACGACCGTGAACACCTTTGCGGGGTGGCAGAGCTGCGCGAACCGGCCGCCCTTGACGGCCGAAAACCGCTTGCGCACGGTGTTGATCTCCACGATGTCCGCACCGCAGGCCAAAAGCTCGCCGGTCAGCCGGTCGAGATCCGCCTTCGGGATCAGCGGCTTTTCAAACAGCGCGGAGCCGCCGCCGGACAGCAAAAACAGCACGTTGTCCTCGGGCGTCAGACCGGTCACCGCCTGAACGGCGGCCTCGGCGGCGCGGAAGGAATTGTCGTCCGGCACGGGGTGCGCGGCCTCATAGATCGCAAGGCTTTGGATCGGACCCTTCGAATGGGCGTATTTGGTGATCACAACGCCGCCGTCCACGCGGCTGCCGAGGCGATCCGACGCGGCCTTTGCCATCTGCCACGCGGCCTTGCCCGCCGCGATCAACACCAGCCGGCCGCTGCCGAAGGCGCAGCGATCCAGCGCGGCGCGCGTCGCCCGATCCGGCATCGCGGACAGCAGCGCCGCATCCATGATTTTTTCGGCATCCTCGTGTAAACCCA
>JAFUDD010000341.1 GCA_017459315.1 Clostridia bacterium
AGCTGTTCCGGGACACCGGCATCGGCAAGGACGGCTATTCGATCATATCGCAGGGCAAGGTCGATGAGATCCTGTCCAATAAATCGAGCGACCGCCGTATCGCCTTGGAGGAGGCGGCGGGCGTTACGCGGTACCGCGCGCGCAAGGAGGAAGCCGAGCGGAAGTTAGAGGCGACCGAAAAGAACATGGAGCGCCTCCTCGATCTTCTCAACGATCTCGAAGCGCGGCTCGGCCCCCTGGAGGAGCAGAGCGCGACTTCGCGGACGTTTTTGAAGATGCTCGAGGAATTAAAGGACCTCGACGTGAACATGTTCCTCTACCAGACCGACCGGCAGAAGGAACGGCTGGCGACCCTGCGCGAAACGGTTTCGGAACTGGAGCATGAGCTGCTTGTCAACGCCGAAAACGACAAGCGCCTTTCCGAGCAGTCCTATGCCTTGGAAGCCGCGGTGCGCGGGCTCGACGATCAGCTGGCCGCACAGCAGAAAACGCTGATCGACATGCTCTCCGGCGTGGAGGCGCACGTCGGGGAAAGCAACCTTTTGATCGAGCGCCGCGACCATGCGCAAAAGGAGATCGAGCGCGTCACCAAGGAACGGGACGCGCTGACCGCCGAGGTCGCCGCGCTTGCCGAGCAGGTCAAAACGACTGAACTGGACGAGACGGCGTTCCAAAGCCGCCTCGATATGGACGCCGAGATCGAGCGCCAAAGCGCGGCGCTGGCCGAAGCGGACGCGAAGATTGCCGAGCGCGAAGCCGCCGTGGAGACGGCAAAGAACGCGATGATGGAGGCGATGAACCGCCTTGCGGACGCCAAGAGCGATCTGAGCCGCTTTGAAACCATGACCGCGTCCCTAAAGACGCGCCTTGCCGCGTTGGACGGTGAGGAGGCCGAAGCAAGGCACAAGGTCGATGCGCTCGAAGCCGAGCGCGCCGAGGCGGACGAAAAGCAGCGCGCCGTGCAGGAAAAGCACAACGCGCATATATCGGCGATCAAGGAAGCGAAGCACAACCGCTATGCGCTCGAATCCGATCACCTTGCCTTGCAGGCCGAGCTGCGATTGGCCGAGCAGAACGCGGGCGCGCTGTCGAGCCGCGAGCATGTCCTGCGGGATATGATGCGCTCGCACGAGGGCTATCAGAACAGCGTGCGCAGCGTGATGCAGGCGGCGGATCAGGACGAAAATTTGGGACGCTGCATCATCGGCCCCGTGGCGGAGCTTTTGCGCGTGCCCAAGGAATATGAAACGGCCATCGGCATGAGCCTCGGCGGGGCGATGCAGAACATCGTCACGAACACCGCGGAGGACGGCAAGCGCGTGATCGAGTATGCGCGGCGTCACGACCTCGGACGGGTCACGCTGCTGCCGCTGTCGATGCTGACGCCGAATCCCCTGAACGACAGGGAACGGCGGTTTTTGTCGTACCCCGGCGTCGTGGGACTGGGCAGCGAATTGGTCGATTGCGACCCGAAGGTAGACGTTGTGGCGGAATACCTTCTCGGCCGCACCGTGATCGTGAAGGATCTGGACAGCGGGATCGCGCTGAAAAAGCAGTCGAAGAACGCGTTCCACATTGCGACGCTGCTCGGCGACTTTCTGGCGACCGGCGGCACGATGACCGGCGGCAGCGTCAAAAAGGCGAGCTATTCGCTGCTCGGCCGCGAGCGCGAGATCGAGGAGATCGCGGCGCAGCGCAAGAAAGCCGAGGACACGGTAAAGGAAAAGCAGCAGGCCATCGACGAGCTGCAAAAGCAGATCGTATTGGCCGATACGCAGATCCAGGCGTTTACCGACGAGAGCCATGCGGACGAGCTGGCGATCGTGAAGCAGAACGAGCAGCACGAAATCATCCTGCGCGATCTGAATGACGCCAAGCAGGCGCTGTCCGACCTCCTGGACGAGCGCACGGACATTGCGGACAGCTTGCGGGATATCGAGACGCGTCGGGCGGCGAGCGCCACGATGCAGAGCGATATCGAAAAGAACAACACGACCTCCCGCGCCGAGATCATCGCGTGGACGAAGGAGCTGACCGGGCTTCGCACCGCGCGTGAAACGGCGAACGAAGCCTTGACGGAGATCAAGATCAAGCGCGCCGAGCTACGCAAGGAGGACGATGCGCGCGAGGCCGAACGGCACCGGCTGCTGCGCGATCAGGCGCTGCATGAGCAGCGGATCGAATCGTTCGCTCTCGAATTGAACGCCCTGCGCGAGCGCATCGACGGCGCCAACGAACGCCTTGCCGAAATGGAAAAGGGCATTGCGGGCGAAAAGGACGCTTTGGAGGCCGCCAAGACCGAGCAGAAGCGGCTCGAGGACGAGCGGCGGCAGGCGAGCGAATCGCTGTCCCAATACCGGCAGCAGCGCGACAGCCTTGCCGAAAGCTACCGGCAGGCCGGGGAGCGCAAGCACAAGAGCGAGCTTGCCATCGACCGCATCGAGGCCGAGTGCCGTCAGTATGCCGACCGCATCTTCAACGACTATGAGCTGACCTACGACAACGCGCTGCCGCTGCGCCGGGAGATCCCGATTGCGGCGACGAACGCGCGCATTGCGGAATTGAAGGCACAGATCCGCGCGCTCGGCGACATCAACGTGTCGTCCATCGAGGATTACCGCACGGTGTCCGAGCGATACGAAACGCTGCACACGCAGTACGGCGATCTGGAAAAGGCAAAGGCCGATCTGTATACGCTGATCGGGCAGATCACCCGGCAGATGGAGCAGACGTTCTCGGCGGAGTTCCAAAGGATTCAGGAGAACTTCCGCGACGTGTTCGTGCAGCTGTTCGGCGGCGGACAGGCCGAGCTGCGCCTGACCGACAAAAACGACGTGCTGAACTGCGATATCGACATTATCGCGCAGCCGCCGGGAAAGAAGCTGCAGCTGTTGTCCCTGCTCTCCGGCGGCGAACGCGCCTTGACCGCGATCGCGCTGCTGTTTGCGATGCTTCGGATCAAGGCGCCCGCGTTCTGCGTGCTCGACGAGATCGAAACCTCGCTCGATGAGGAGAACGTTTCGAAGTTTGCGGAGTATCTGACGCGCTATTCGGACGAAACGCAGTTCATCATCATCACGCACCGCAAGGGCTCCATGGAGGTTTGCGACACGCTTTACGGCGTGGCGATGGAGGAAAAGGGCGTCAGCAGCATCGTGTCCGCACGGTTCGGGGAGGACGCATGAGCGCGGACAAGTCGATTGCGACGCTGATCACAAGTCCGGATTTTCCATACCTGCAGCCGTATTTTTACAACCATCCTTACGCGCTGCGCTGTGCGCTCGGCGCGGGCAGCGGCAGGGTGTTTCGCCGGACGGCATTCGCCCGCGCAAGGGAGATATACCGTCTTCTGTTCCCGAACGGGCCGGACGCGTTTCTGTTCTCGGTGCAGCTGACCGACTACTGCACAAGCGGCGCGCCGGAGAACGGCATAGAGGGCAACGAGGCCGAAAACCGCCGCATCCTGCGGGATGAGCGCGAGCAGCTGGCGTTTTTGCTCGATTGTCAGGCGCGCTGGCGGCATGTCGTTGTGCGCGACCTCTCGACGTATGCCGAGCCGGGCAGCGACGAGGCCGACCGCATCCGGCGCAACCGCGTCGTCTGCTATGCGGACGGAAAGCCGATTCCGGTGAAGGAGCTGCTTCGGCGGCAGATCACGGAGCGCGGTGCGCACGAAATCGGTCTGGTTTCGTTTGCGAACGACTGCATCCTGTCCGTCTACGACGACCGGGGCTGCGATGTCGTGTTTGCGTCCGCGGCCAAGATGAAAGCAATGTACCCGGCGCTGGAGCCGTATTTCCTCGCGTATGATCTTGCGGAGATGCAGCGTCGGTTTGCACAAAAGGAGATTTGAACATGGAAAAAAAGAAAAGCTGGTTCAGCAAATTAAAAGAGGGCCTCGGCAAGACCGGCAGCTGGTTTGCGGGTCTTTTCGGCGCGGAGCGCATCGACGATGCGTTTTATGACGAGCTGGAGGAGGCCATGATCCTGGCCGATATGGGCATGGACACCACCGAAAAGCTGCTCGATGAAGTAAAGACCGCCGTCCGGCGCGACAAGCTGACCGCGCGCGATGAGGCCAAGACCGCGCTGATTGGGCTGATTGCGGACACCGTGCGCCACGATACGGATTTTCTGGCGGACAACGGCCCCTGCGCGGTGCTGATCGTCGGCGTCAACGGCGTCGGCAAGACCACCACCATCGGCAAGCTCGCGCATCTGTATAAGGAAGCCGGGCGCAAGCCGATGATCGCGGCGGCGGATACGTTCCGCGCGGCGGCTGCCGAGCAGCTCGGCGAATGGGCGGCGCGGTCGGACTGCCCGATGGTGCGCCATCAGGAGGGCGCGGATCCGGCGGCGGTCGTGTTCGATGCGATTGCGTCGTATAAGGCCAAGGGCTGCGATCTGCTGCTCGTCGATACGGCGGGACGGCTGCACAACAAAAAGAATTTAATGAACGAGCTTTCCAAGATCCGCCGCGTGATCGCCCGCGAAATGCCGGACATCCCGTGCGAGGTGCTGCTTGTATTGGACGCCACGACCGGCCAGAACGCAACCGCGCAGGCCAAGGCGTTCATGGAGGTCTGCGACCTCACCGGCGTCGTGCTGACGAAGCTGGACGGCACGGCCAAGGGCGGCGTCACCGTGCAGATCCACGACACGCTGCACGTCCCTGTGCGCTTCATCGGCGTCGGCGAGGGCATCGACGATCTGCAGCGGTTCGACGCGGACGAATTTGCTAAGGCGCTGTTGTGATATGAACCGGTATGTTGTTGCGCTCGGCATGTTCGACGGCGTGCACCTTGGCCACCGGGCGCTTTTGCAGCGCGCGGCGCTTCTGGCCCATGCCGACGGCGATACGGCAGCGGCGTTCACGTATGCGAACCACCCCAAGGAGCTGTTTTGCGGCGACTTTCGCTATCTCACGGACGCGGCGGAGCGCGCGGCCTTGATGCGCGCGGTCGGGATCGACCGGGTGGAGACGGTGCCGTTCACCAAGGACTTTGCCGCCATGTCGCCGGAAGCGTTTGTGGACTGGCTGCTTGCCCGCATGGACGGACGGATCTCGACCGTCGTGTGCGGCTATGACTACCGCTTCGGCGCGGGCGCCAAGGGCGACGGGGCGCTTTTGACCGCGCTCGGGCAATCGCACGGGTTCGGCGTGGAGATCATCGGCCCGGTGCAGTACGGCGATGCGCCGTGCTCGTCCACGCGCGTGCGCAAGGCGCTGACCGACGGGAACATTGCGGACGCGAACGCGATGTTGAGTCGGCCCTACGCGATCACCGGCCCGGTCGTGCACAACAAGGCCATCGGGCGCACGATGGGCTTTCCGACCGCGAACGTCGATCCGGGCAAGCGGCTTTTGCCCAAGGACGGCGTGTATGCGACGGCGCTGCTGCACGGCGGCGCGTGCTATGCGGCGGTGACGAACATCGGCACGAACCCGACGGTCGGGGGAGAATCGGTGACGCTCGAAACGTTCGTCCCGGACGAAACGCTCGACCTGTACGGCAAAACCGTGACCGTGCTGTTTTTGGAACGGATCAGGGACGAGAAACGGTTTGCATCGAAGGACGAGCTGGCCGCCGAAATCGCGCAAAATGCGGAGTACGCGAAAAAAGTTTTCAAAGAAGCCGAAAAAAGTGTTTACAAGTTTGCCCGGCTGTGGTAAACTATATCGAGTTTGAACCGCAGGCCGGGCCGATGCGATACTCCGACGACCGGCGCAGTCCGCGGGGATAGAAAATCAATGGAGGAACATCATCATGACGAAACAGGAAATCATCACCAAGTATGCTCTGCACGAAGGCGACACGGGTTCTCCCGAGGTTCAGATTGCTCTCTTGACCGAGCGCATCAACCACCTCAACGAGCACCTCAAG
>JAFUDD010000342.1 GCA_017459315.1 Clostridia bacterium
CAAGCCGCTGCTTCTGCCCGCCGGACAGGTTGGACGCGTTCTCCAATAGCGGCGTATCGAGCCCCTTGTCCGCCATGAAAAAAGCCTTGAGGTTGCAGTCTTCCAGCGCTGCCCATAGTGCCTCGTCGGTCGCATCGGGCCGCGCGAGCAGCAGGTTTTCCCGCACAGTCCCCTTGAAGAACACCGAGCCGAAGCCGATGTAGGTGATCGACTGCATCAGGCTGTCCTCCCGGATCGCACCGATCGGTGTCCCGCCGATGGTGATGCTGCCGTCCGCGACCGTATGCCGCCCCATCAAGAGCTGCGCAATCGTAGACTTGCCGCAGCCGCTTTCGCCGACAATGCCGATATAGCTGTTTTCCGGTACGGTCAGCGAAACGCCGTGCAACACCTCGCGCTCGCCGTCGTAGGAAAAGCGCACATCCTTGACCTCGATGGCCGTACCGGTCACGGCTTCGCTGCGCGCCTGCGGTTCCTGTTCGCCGAGGAAAGCAAAGATTTTATCGCTCGCCGCCATGCCGTTCATGGCCACATGGAAATAGCTGCCGAGCCGCCGCATCGGAAGGAAGAAATCCGCGGACAGCAGGATCATAAACACGCAGCTTAACAGCGACAGTTCGCCCTTCGTGAACGCAAGCGTCGCCAGCAAAATGCCGAGCGCCGCGCCGCCGTAGGCCACGAAGTCCATGATCGTGACAGAATTGAGCTGCATGGTCAGTACGGCCATTGTGACCTTGCGGAAATGCTCGGACTCCTCGTTCATCTGCTCGTTCTTAAACGCATCGGCCTGATAGGTCTTCAGCGTCGTCATGCCCTGCAGATTTTCAAGGAACGTACTGCCGAGCTGTGTATATTGTCCCCAATATTTGGAAAGAATCTTTTTGGCGATCTTCTGCACCATCATGATCGCGCCGGGGATCAGCGGAACGCACACCAGCAGCACGGTCGCCACCGTCCAGCTGCCGCCGAAGCCGAACAGGAAAAACAAAAAGATCGGGGCGATAAACGCGTAAAAGAACTGCGGCATATACAGACCGAAGTAGCTTTCGAGCTGATCGACGCCCTCGACGGATTCCTGCACAAGCGCCGCCGTCGTGACATGCTCGCGGTAGGTCGTGCCGAGACGCAGCAGCTTACGGTAGATCTTCTCACGCAGAACGCGCTTGACGGTACGCGAGGCAAGATAGCTCATGCGCGTCGCGCCTTTCGTGGTGAAAAAGCGCAGCACAACCGTCGCCGCAATCGCCGCAAGCGGCAGCCACACATCGGCAAGCGTCCATGTTTTGTCGTACAGCCGCTGCACCGCGGTCGCAATCAGCAGGATCATCACCGTATTCAGACAAAGCTCCAGCCATTGCAGGAGAATATTGCCGATGATGTACTTCCGGCTTTCGGGACAGAGCTTCATTAACCGTTTATCAAACATAGCCTATCCTTTCGGTTATTGTATTCTAACCGTATGATACCATAGCGCGTCTGCGGCGCGCAAGAGAAAAGGATGAAAGAAAATGTACCGTTTCTTTCATATCATAATGGCCCCTGTTTTCTGCGGCAAAAACGGGACGCGAATTGCGGCGAAAAAGGAAAATCTTCCGCGAAATGATCGAAAACCGATGAAGGGACATTGACCGAAGCGGCAAAAGCGTGTATAATATGAACAGATTATGAACAAAAGGTCGAGGTATCGGCTTTTGGGAGCAAGGTATGGGAAAGGTCAAGGCGGTCTGCATCAGCGAACGGAAGGGCACGGTGAAGCATCCGGTTGCCGCTCTTGCGGTTCGCGTCGGCCACGGGATCGACGGTGATGCACACGCGGGCAACTGGCACCGGCAGATCAGTCTGCTGGCCGATGAAAGCGTTGTGCCGATGCGAGAACGGTTCCCGGATATCCCGGTCGGCGCTTTTGCCGAAAATATCCTGACCGAAGGGATCGAGCTGAAGGGGCTTCCGGTCGGAACCCTGCTGCAAGTCGGGGACGCGATCCTTGCCGTGACGCAGATCGGTAAGGAATGTCATGCGGACTGTGCGATCCGCAAGGCTGTCGGGGATTGTGTGATGCCCCGCGAAGGGATTTTTACGATTGTGATTCGGGACGGGACCATCCGTCCCGGCGACACGATCGAGGTCATAACTGCCGAAACGATATAGAAAAGGAAAGGAACGAACATGAAGACCAAATTGTTTGCAGTTCTGCTTGCGTTCGTGCTGCTGTTCTGTCTGGCGACGCCCGCCATGGCGGACACCAAGACGACGACCACGGAAACAACGCAGGTAACGGACGACGGTACTGTTGTCACCACAACGCTGACCGTTACCGTCACGACGCCCGATCATAACGAGGACGCCGAAACGCCCGCCGAAACGGCGGAGCCGGAAGCAACCGAGCCGGCACCCGCCGAAGACGCAGAGCCGACCAAGGAAACCGACGAGGATCTGCTCGCCGCGGCCGCCGCGACGGAAGGCAAGATCGTGATTCTCTACACGAACGACGTGCATTGCGGCGTAGAGGACAATATCGGCTATGTCGGGCTTGCGAAGCTGAAAAAGGCTTTGGAGAACGCCGGCAACCATGTGCTGCTGGTCGATAACGGCGACGCCTTGCAGGGCGGCACCATCGGCACACTCTCCAAAGGCGCGTACATCATCGACATTATGAACGCCATCGGCTACGATGTGGCAACCATCGGCAATCACGAGTTCGACTACGGCGTCGAGCAGCTCTTGGCGAACGTCGAGCGCGCGAACTTCCCGTATGTGTCGGCCAACTTCACCGATGCGGAGGGCAATCCGATCTTTGACGCGTATAAGATCCTTGAGGTTGGCGGCAAGAAGATCGCGTTTGTCGGCCTTACGACGCCGCGCACCTTTGTTTCCTCCACGCCCGTCTACTTCCAGAACGAGAACGGTGAATACATTTACACCTTCTCCGAGGATGAAACCGGTGAAAAGCTGTATACCGTGACGCAGAACGCGGTTGACGCGGCGCGTGCCGATGGCGCGGACTATGTGATCGCCATGACGCATCTCGGCATTGAGGCCGATTGCAGCCCGTGGACAAGTTCCGAGGTCATCAATAACACGACCGGCATCGACGTCTGCTTAGACGCGCATGCGCACGCCGTTATTCCGGGCGAAACCGTGAAGAACAAGGACGGTGAGGACGTGCTTCTGACCTCGACCGGTACGAAGCTCGCGTATGTCGGCGTTTTGACGATTGACGAGGACGGCACGTTTCATACGATGCTGATCGACGAATCGGCTGTTGCTTACGCCGAGCTGATCGGCGCGCTGAGTGACGACGGCGGCATCGGCGAGGTTGTGGACAGCATCAACGCCGAATTTGCCGAGCTGATCAATCAGGTCGTAGCGCACAGCGATGTGGACCTGATTACGCAGGATCCCGCGAACGAGGATGTGCGTATCATCCGCAACCAGGAGACGAACCTCGGCGATCTGTGTGCCGATGCGTACCGCAGTATTTCGGGCGCGCAGATTGCGTTCGTCAACGGTGGCGGCATCCGCAAGTCGATCCCCGCGGGCGATATTACCTACGGTCAGATCATTTCCGTCCATCC
>JAFUDD010000343.1 GCA_017459315.1 Clostridia bacterium
AAGGAATACCTCGTAAGAGATCAACGACGGAATCTGCCGAGAGATATAGGTCATGATAACCGAGATCAGATACGGCAGAATATTCTTGGTGATCATCGTCCATGTCCGCGTGCCGAGGCACTTGGATGCCATGTTGTATTCGCGGTCGCGGATGATCATAACCTGTGTGCGGATAAAGTAAGCGACGTAAATCCATTCCGTACAGGTCATGGTGAAGATCAGCGAGCCCATGCCGGCGCCGAGGATGTAGGACAGGATCATTGCCAGCAGCAGGAACGGGATGTTCGAAATGACGTTGTAGACCTCGATCATCCATTTATCCATCTTTTTCGAGAAGCCCCACAGCGCGCCGACCGGAATACCGATCAGCATGTTGATCGCCGTACAGGCAAAGCTGACGATAATGGAATTGCGTGCGCCGGCCCAAACGGCGTCAAAGACCTCGTTGCCGACGTGGTCGGTGCCGAACCAATGCTCTGCGCTCGGCTTCAGGAACTTCATTTCGGCGTTGTTGATGTTCGGCGCGATGATCGGACTGTAATTCGACACGGATGGCTGAATCATGGCGATCGCAATGATGATCAGCAAAAAGATTGCCACGCCGACCGTGAACTTATTGCGGATGAACGTTCTCCACACCGATTTCCAATAGGAATACCGGGGCGCCGCAATGTGCTCGGATTCAAGCTCGTCAAACGACGCAAATTCAAACTGATCCTGATTTTGCATTTCTGCATTTTTCGCGTTCTGTTCCATCATGACCTCCCTGCCTTCTCACTCAGCGAAATCCGCGGATCAACCTTGGTCAGCACAATATCGCCCGCCAGAACGGAAAGAACCGAAATGGTGGAGAACATGAATGCCAGCGCCACGATCATAACGTTGTTGTACTGATTGATCGCGTTCGGGAGCATCTTGCCCATGCCGCCGACGGAGTAAATCGACTCGGTAATGATCGCGCCGGTAATGCAGCCTGCCAACGAGGACGGAATTCCCTGCGCAATCGGAATGATTGCGTTCTTGAAGATGTGTCCGTTAAAGATTTCCCGCTGACTGAGCCCCTTCGCCTTGGCGAACTTGACATAGTCCGAATTCATCTGATCGACCACGTAACGCCGCGTCCAGAGCATCAAGCTCGCAATCGACGGCAATGCGAGAGAAATGATCGGCAGAATCCACGAACGTACATCCTCCGGCCCGTAGGTGGTGAACACCGACGGCAGATTGAACAGCGTCGTGCCGAGATAACGGAACAGGTAGATATATGCCAGCGACGGCACGGCAATGATGAAGATGATATAGACCATGCCGAGCTTATCAGCGAGCTTATCCTTCTTCCGCGCCATCAAAACGCCGATCGGCAAGCCGAGCATATACGCCAGTACCAGAGCAAAGATGCCCATAATGAACGAGGTGCCGATCATTGACGGTTGGTTCTTGATCGTCTCATAGTTCGCATAGTGATCAACGAATTTCTTCGTATCCATACGATCCAGCGTGCTCTTAAAGGTCAGCGATCCGAAAATAATGCCGGATTCCGCTTCATAACCGGTCTCGAATGTCACAGGGCGTTTGACCTCGGTGCCCTGCGTCTGGAACAAGACCTGCATAACATCCAACCCCTGATAGGTCGGATAGGATTTTCCGAAATTCAGAGAAATGATATTCTGGTGGATCCACGGGAAGTTGCTGTCCGTATAGAGCAGATACTTATGCGTAGTGCCGCTGCCGATCAGCGCCAGTCCACCCGTGGGTGTTCTGCCGAACTTAAGATAGCGTTCGAGATCCGGGTTGTTCTCGTCCTGTACCGACCACGGCGTATCAATGACGATCAGGCCGGAAAGCCACTTCGCCATACGCTTGATCAGCGGCACGTCGCGGTACGCATAGTACCGGCCGGTTGCCAAAAACTGTTCCACCGTGTAGCCCTGCGACGTATACATAGCAACAAAGTCGGCGCTTTCCTTGGAATCCGGCGAAAGAGCTGCCGCCAGCTCCGGGCTGCCCGCCTCGTAAAGCGTCAACGCATAGTCGTTGATGCGAACATAGTCCAGATAGCCGAGCTTTTGCCATGTCGTGTAGACATACTCGGTTTTATCGTCGTTTTTACCGCCAAGCTTTCTGTATGTGCTGTCCTCGAAGAAAATGCTGTCGCGGGGAACCAGCGTGTACACCATTGTGAACACGATCAGCATAATAATCATGACGGAGATCAGCGATCTTAACAGGCGCTTCCAGATATAGCCTTTTTTCATAAGCAAACCCGTCCTTATTAAGATAAGAGGGAGCCAGAAGCAATGCCGTCCGGCTCCCTCCTTCGTTTAGTTGTTTACCGAAGAATCAGAGATCTGATCCTTATTCGCCTGCCAGCCAAGCTTCCTTAGCAGCCTCATAATCAGCAGCGGTAACCGGCTCGCTGAGCAGCTGCATGTACTTGAAGTACGGGACAGCGTTCCAAGACGCCTGGCCATACAGACCGTAGGCCGCGGTGAACGGCTTCACCTTGCTGACGCTCAAGCTTGCACCGCTGGTGCTGTACGGACGGAGGATACCGCCAGTCAGCAGCATAGCTTCGGCCTTCGCGAAGAGCTCGATACGCTCGTCGCCGGTAGCGACAGTCGCCTGATCGACAACAGCCTGGATCTCGTCGAGACCGAGCGCCTTCAGCGCCGCGATCTGCTCGTCGTCCTGACCGTCGAGCGCGGTGTTGATGCCGGAGTAGTTCAGC
>JAFUDD010000344.1 GCA_017459315.1 Clostridia bacterium
ACCTCCTTGGCCTCCTTCGCGGTCGGCGCAAACGGTTTTTCGATCAGAGCATGCTTGCCTGCGTTTAAGATCTGCTTGGCATACGGCACATGGAAAGCGTCCGGCGCGGATACGACGACAAGGTTCACCGCAGGATCGCTGAGTACGTCGTCGAAGTTCGTCGTAAACGTGATTTCCGGATAGAACGGCTCATAGTCCGCAAACTGCGCGATATCCTGCTCCCGGCGAAACACATACTTTACCCGGATGTCGTCCCGGTTCTCCACGTAGGGAAGGTGGTATTCCCGCACGCTCACGCCAAAGCCCACATACGCAACGGTCAACATATCGGTATTCTCCTTTTCTGCTACAATAGAATTATGATAAAACGAGGGATCGGAAACGGTTTTGCAAGGGGATTGCGAAAACGTTTACTCTATCCTTACAAACGTATCATACCGCAATTCGGTGCTTTTGGCAAGTGCATTTTGCGGGAACGGCACGGATTTTTGGAAAAACGGCGGTTCTGGATTTTACTTTTCTTTGACATTTTCGGATTTTCTATTGCATCGACGCCGGACGCATGCTATAATTCTTTTAGGATGGCAGAAAAATTTTTTGCCGTTTGCGGCGCGCATTGCGCACGGGAACAATCAGAAAACGGAATACACAAAGGGGGAATCGGAATGGAGAAACTGTTCAGGCTCAAGGAGAACGGCACGACGGTTCGCACCGAGATTTTGGCCGGTCTCACTACATTTATGACGATGGCGTATATCATTGCGCTGAACCCGAATCTTCTGACCAACTTTGCGGTCGGCACGCCGCTGTGGAACGGCGTGTTTTTGGCGACCTGTCTTGCGTCGGCGCTCGGCACGGTGGCGATGGCGTTCCTTGCCAACAAGCCGTTCGTGATGGCGCCGGGCATGGGACTGAACAGCTTCTTTGCGGTGATCACCGGCAACATTGCCGCGATGCTGAACACCGGCTATGAGAACGCGTTCCAGGCGGCGCTGGTGATCATCCTCGTCGAGGGCATTGTGTTCGTGCTGCTGTCCGTGTTCAATATCCGCGACAAGATCGTGCATGCGATCCCGCTCGGCGTGCGGCTCGGCATCGGCCCGTCCATCGGCCTGATGCTGCTGAACATCGGCCTCGGCTCGAACGCGGGCATTTACGCATCGGGCAACGGCTTTGCGTCGCCGTTCTATGTGATGCGCGACTTCTTCGGCGCCATGACGCCGAGCGTGCTGCAGGGGCAGATGGGTTCGGAATACGGCATGATGGTGCTCACGGTCATTACGATGTTCGTCGGTCTGTTCGTGATCGTGCTGCTGTCCAAGAAGGGCGTCAAGGCTGCCGTGCTGCTCGGCATGCTGATCTCGTCCGTGATCTACTGGGCGGGCGAGGCGATCTTCTTCGGCATCAACCCGTTTGAATCGCTGCTGACCGCATCGTTCCTGCCGCCGTTTGCGGATATGGCGAGCACGACGCTGTTCAAATTCGACTTCGCGGGCTTCTTCAAGATCGGCTGGTTCACGGCGATCACGCTGATCATCACGTTCTGCATGATCGACATGTTCGATACCATCGGAACGCTTGTCGGCACCGCGTCCCGCGCGGGCATGACCGATAAGGAAGGCAATATGCCGAAGATGAAGGAGGCGCTGCTGGCCGACGCCATCGGCACGATTGCCGGCGCCTGCTCCGGTACGTCCACGGTCACCACGTTCGTCGAGTCCGCCTCCGGCGTGGAAGCGGGCGGCAGAACCGGCTTGACGGCCTTGACCGCCGCGGCCATGTTCCTTGCCTGTATGTTCATCGCCCCGATTGCGGCGATCATCCCGGCGGCCGCCACGAGTGCCGCGCTGATCTATGTCGGCATCCTGATGCTGCAGGGGCTGCAGAACATCAACTTCAACGATATCGACCAGATCGTGCCGGTGTTCTTGATGCTGCTCGCTATGCCGATCTCCGGCTCCATCGGCCACGGCATCGGCCTTGCGATGATCTCCTACACGGTCATCAAGGTCTGCTCCGGCAAGTTCAAGGAGGTTTCGGTCCTCACGTGGATCATCTCGATCCTGTTTGCCATCAAGTTCTTCGTAGTCGTCTGATCGAAAAAGCGAAAGCGCGAAGGACATATCCGCAAAGTCTGTCCTTCCTGGAAGGACACCCTGCTTGCGTTGTCAGCTGTCTGCATCGGCCGGTGTTTTCACCGGCCGATGTTCCTTTTTGGCGCGAAGTGTAAAAATGTACACGCAATAGATGTATTAGCGGTATAGTGGTATGAACGACAGGCCGATTATCAAAATTTCAAAAAAAGTAACAAAAAAATCGAAAATCGGGCAAGATTTCGTTTGCGTTTTGGAAATATATCTTGTATAATGGGGGAGTATCCGGAATCGGGTCTGTGGTTGCAAGTCGAAGCCAGTCGCAGGCGAAACGATCCACATAAGCGGAAGAAACATTCCGTGAGCATGGTGCGGCTTAGAGGTAAGTCCAACCGGCGGCGTCCGCCGTCGAGAGGGGCAGTAGTGGGGAGCGCAAGGCTTAGGAGCGAACCCTCCTGTTGGCGAGTGTGGGGGCAAAGATCAGGTCAGCCGATACCGGACACAAATCACGACATTTGTGAAGGGAATTAGTGGAAAATGTTTGAGGACAGAGTATTGGTCTGCAAGGACTGCGGTAAAGAGTTCGTGTTCACCGCGGGTGAGCAGGAGTTCTATGCGCAAAACGACTTCAAAAACGATCCGGCGCGCTGCCCCGAGTGCCGCAGAGCACGCAAGCAGCAGAGATCCGAGCGCCAGAACGGCCCGCGCGAGATGTTCGACGCGGTCTGCGCTGCCTGCGGCAAGGCAACGAAGGTACCGTTCCAGCCGAAGAACGACAAGCCGGTCTATTGCTCCGAGTGCTTCGCCAAGCGCCGCGGCAGATAAGTCATGCAGAAAAACAAACCCGCCGGGGAACCGGCGGGTTTGTTTTATGCCTTTGGGAAAAGGCCGTTCGGCAGGCCGGGTGTTACGCGCCTTCGAACTGCGCGGCGTAGAGCGCATGATAGGCGCCGCGCTTTTGAAGCAGGACGGCGTGGGTGCCGCGCTCGACGATGCGGCCTGCGTCCATGACGAGGATCTCGTCCGCGCCACGGATCGTGGACAGGCGGTGCGCGATCACAAAGCAGGTGCGGCCTGCCATCAGGTGCAGCATGGCGGCCTGGATGCGCTGCTCGGTCTGCGTATCGACGTTCGAGGTCGCCTCGTCCAAAATCAGCATCGGCGAGTCGATCAGGATTGCGCGGGCAATCGTCAAAAGCTGCTTCTGCCCCTTTGATAGATTCACGGCGTTGTCGGAAAGCAGCGTATCGTAGCCGTTCGGGAGCGATTCGATATAGCCGTGGATCATGGCGGCCTTGGCGGCCTCGATCACCTCGGCGCGGGTCGCGTCGGGGCGGCCGTAGGCGATATTGTCGTAGATCGTGCCGTGGAACAGCCACGCGTCCTGCAAAACCATCGTATATGCGCGGCGCAGGTTTTCGCGCCTGAGGGCCGTGATCGGGCGGCTGTCGAGCCGGATGCTGCCGCTGTCCACGTCGTAAAAGCGCATCAAAAGGTTGATCAGCGTCGTTTTGCCGCAGCCAGTCTCGCCGACGATCGCAACGACCTTGCCGGGGGTGGCGGAGAAGTCGATCCCGTGCAGGATTTCACGGCCCGGCTCATAGGAAAAATGCACGTCCTCGGCCTCGATATGGCCGTCTATCTTGGCAAGCGCCTCGGCGTCCGCGGCATCGGGCGCTTCGGGCTGCTCGTCGATCAGGCGGAACACGCGTTCGGCGGCGGCGAGCGCGGACTGCAGATCGGAAACGATATTCGCAAACTCGTTGATCGGGCCGGAGAACTTGCGCGAATACAGCACGAACGACGAGATATTGCCGAGCGTGACCGCGCCGCCCATATACAGCAGCACGCCGAACGCGGAAATCAGCGCGAGCGACAGGTTGTTGATGAAGGTCACCGTCGGGCCGTTGATGCAAGCGAAGCGGTCGGCGGCGTAAAACGCGTCCACGGCGGCGTCGTTCTTCTCGTCAAAGCGGTGCAAAAACGCGTCCTCGCGTCCGTAGGCGCGGATCGTTTTCAGACCCGCCGTATGCTCCTCGACATATCCGTTCATGGCGCCGAGCGACTGCGAACGCTTGCGGTACAGCGGGCGCACCTTCTTGGCACGGTAGCGCGTGACAAAGACCGAAATCGGGATCGTGACGACGAACACAAGCACCAGGGGCGGCGAGATCGACAGCATCATCCACAGCGAGCCGACGACGGTGATCAGGCTCGACGCCATGATCACAAGGTCGTGCGTGAGCGAAGCGTTGACGGTGTCCACGTCGTAGGAGATCATGCTGATCACGTCGCCGGGCTGGTGCCGGTCGAAGTAGGACACAGGTAGGGAAACGAGCTTTTCAAACGCGTCCTTGCGCATTTCGTACACAGCGGCGCGGCTGATCCTGATCATCAGCACGGACAGCAGGTAGCTCATCCCGCCGGAGAGCAGATAGCAGCCGATCATCAAAAGCGCATAGCGGAACACGTTCGGAAAATCAACGCCGCCCGCACCGGAGAGAGCGTCGATCGCGCGGCCGGACAGCCGCGGGCCGACAAGCGCGATCAGATTTCCGGCGATGCTCAACGCGGCGGCGAGCAGCAGCAGACCGCTGCGCGGGCGCAGATATTTCCAGATGCGCTTTAGGACGGCCCCGGCGGGCTGCGACGGGCGCTCGAACGCCCCGCGCTGCGGGCCGCGGCGGAAGGATACGGTTTTGGCTTCGGGCTTGCTCATGCGACCTCCCCCATCTGGATGCGGCACAGCGCGCGATAGGTCTCGCAGCAGCGCATAAGCTCGTCGTGCGTGCCGAGACCGATCACGTTTCCGTCGTCCAATACCATGATTTGATCCGCATGCCGGATCGCGCTGATCCGCTGCGCAATGACAATTTTCGTCGTATCGGCAAACGCCGCCGCAAGCGCCTTGCGCAAGGCCGCGTCGGTGCGGTAGTCGAGTGCGCTGGAGCAGTCGTCGAGCAGCAGGATTTCGGGGTTGGCCGCGAGCGCCCGCGCAATCAACAGCCGCTGCCGCTGCCCGCCGGACAGGTTCATGCCGCGCTCGTCCAAGCCGGTGTCCATGCCCTGCGGGAGATTGTCCCGCACAAACCCGGCCTGCGCCACATCGAGCGCGGCAGAGAGCGCGTCCTCGTCCAAAGCGCGCGCAAAGTCGATGTTTTCGCGAATCGAATCGGCGAACAGAAAATCGTTCTGGAACACAACGCCGAACTTCTCATGCAGCGCGACGGGGGAGTAGGCGTTCAGCGGTTTGCCGTCCAGATAGATGCGGCCTTCGTCGGGCGTATAGAACCGCAGAAGAAGCTGCAGGAGCGTGCTTTTGCCGCTGCCGGTCGCGCCGATCACGCCGAGCGTCTGCCCGCGTTCGAGCGAAAAGGAGATGTGCGAAAGGTTCTGCCGGATCTTGTTATAGGAGAACGAAACGTCGTCGAACACGACATGACCCTTGAACACGTCGTCCTCCGGCAGGGCGGCAAGGACGCGATCCGGCGCGTCGAGTACGGCGGCGATCCGCTTGGCGCTTGCCATGCCCTTGGAGCAGATCGTGAAGATGCGCGTAATGCCGATCAGACCGTTCAGCAGAATCGTGAAGTAATTCAAAAACGCAATGATCTTGCCCGGCTCGGTCAGCCCCCTGTCCACGCGGGACGCGCCGACGACGATCACGACCGCCATGCCGATGTTCAGCAGCACGGTCATCATCGGATTGGCAATCGCCATCGTGATTTCGGCCTTCTGCTCGGTGCGGATCACGTCGCGGTTGACCGCGGCAAAACGCGTCTTTTCCTCCCCGGTGCGGGACAGCGCCTTGATGATGCGCACGCCGGTCATGTTTTCCTGAATCCGGCGGACGAGGTTTTCACCGGCCTCCTGCGCCTTGGCATAGAGCGGGATGCTTTTGCGGGAAACGAGGAGCAGCAGCCCCGCGAGGAACGGCAGCGCGCACAGCAGCACAAGCGTCAACGCCGGTTCGAGCATCGCGCTGACCAATAGGCCGCCGATCAGCAGGATCGGGGCGCGGATGCCGAGCCGCAGCATACGGTCCACCATATCGTTGACGTGATAGGTGTCGGAAGAGATGCGCGAGATCAGCGACGGCACCGTAAAGCCGTCCACCTGCTCGCTTTCCAGATGCAGCACGCGGTCAAAGAGCGTATGCCGCAGCGAGCGAGTGAACCGTGCCGCAATGCCCGCCGCCATGCGGTTGGCTGTGACCGCGCCGATGTACGCCGCGCCCGCGCAGAGCAGCATGAGAAAGCCCCAAAGGGCAAGCTGCCGTTTGTCGCCGGTCGGGGCGATCACGTCGATGATGTGCTCCAAAATCCACGGCAAAAACAGCTCGGTAAGCGTCGCCAAAAATTTGAGGACGATCTGTGCCGAGGTGCGTATGGCTTGGGGCTTCAGAAAGGATAATACACGCTTCATACAGGCTCACGCGGGTCTTGCCCGCCGTTTATAGTGGTGCAGCAAACCGCTGCTCTATAATAATAAGTATATACATTATCCGCGCGGGTGTCAATCGAAACGCAAAGACATTGTACGGCGGCCGGCGAAAAAAGCCGGTTCGCAAAAGCCCTTGCAATCCCACCCGGCTTGATGTATCATAGTTTTATCGAAATAAAGGAGGGAAGACCCCGATGTTATACGAATATCCGCTGCAAACCGGCAAGGAGGGCTTTATCGACATTACCGACAAGGTACGCGACGCGGTGCGCCAAAGCGGCGTGTTCGACGGCATGGCGACCGTCTACTGCCCGCATACGACCGCGGGCATCACGATCAACGAAAACGCCGATCCGGACGTGGTGAGCGATCTTTTGCTGGCGCTCGACCGCACCTATCCCGACCGGCCGGAGTTCCGGCACAGCGAGGGCAACAGCGCGGCGCACCTGAAGGCGAGCGTGATCGGGTCGAGAGTGACCGTGATGATCGACGATGGCAACCTTGTCCTCGGCCGGTGGCAGGGCATCTACTTCACCGAGTTCGACGGGCCGCGGCAGCGCCGCTTCTCCGTGAAGATCATCGGCACCCAGAACCGGTAAGGAGCAGCGCATGAGAGCGTACGAGCGTTTATTGCAGTACGTCGTGATCCACACGACGAGCGACGACACCACCGGCACGACGCCGTCCACCGCGCGGCAGTTCAACCTTGCAAGGCTTCTGGTCGAGCAGATGCAGGCGCTCGGCGTTGCGGACGCGCATGTGGACGACAAATGCTATGTTTACGGTACGCTGCCCGCGACCGAGGGGTATGAAAACGCGACGCGTTTGGGCCTGATCGCGCACATGGACACCGCGCAGGACTGCAGCGGCGAAAACGTCAGGCCGCAGCTGTGGGAAAACTACGACGGAAACGACCTCACGCTGCCGAGCGGACGCGTTCTGGACGTTGCTTCATTCCCGCATCTATCGGGCTTGAAGGGCAGGACCCTGATCACCTCCGACGGCACAACCCTGCTCGGCGCAGATGACAAGGCGGGCGTGGCGGAGATCATGACGCTGCTTGAACGGCTGCAGGCGGAGCACATCCCGCACGGCAAGCTGTCGATCGCGTTCACGCCGGATGAGGAGATCGGCGAGGGCGCGGATCACTTCGACGTGGCAAAATTCGGCGCAGACTTCGGCTATACCGTGGACGGCGGGGCCGAGGGCGAGCTGGAATATGAAAACTTCAACGCGGCGGGCGCCGTGTTCGATATCAAGGGCTTTTCGGTGCATCCGGGCAGCGCAAAGGACGTGATGGTAAACGCGCTTTTAGTTGCGTGCGAGATCAACGGCATGCTGCCTTCTGCCGACACGCCGCGCTATACCGAGGGGTATGAGGGCTTCTATCACATCACCAAGTTCGCGGGCAATATCGAACAGGCGCAGCTTTGCTATATCGTGCGCGACCACAGCGCGGATTGCTTTGCGGGCCGCCTTCATACGCTGCGCCATATCGAAAAGACGCTGAACGAACGCTACGGCGCGGGCACGGTGACGCTCACGATCAAGGAGCAGTACCGCAACATGAAGGAGAAGATCGAGCCGTGCATGCACCTGATCGAAAACGCCAAGCGCGCGGCGAAGGCGGCGGGCGTCGAACCGAAGGTCGTGGCGATCCGCGGCGGTACGGACGGCGCGCGGCTCAGCTTTATGGGTCTGCCCTGCCCGAACCTCGGCACCGGCGGGTACGCGTTCCACGGCCCGTGCGAGCACATCACGGTCGAGGGCATGGACATTGCGACGCAGATGCTTGTCGAACTGGTGAAGCTGTATGCGGCGAGGCCGCGCGGCTGAATCCGCCGGCTTCGACAGCTTTGTTCATAAAGATTCCGCAAATCGGTTACAAACGCCCACTTTATCGGTGCGGCGTTTTTTGCTATACTGAGGGCATCAGCAACGGAGGTTGACCGCATGAGAATCAAAACGGTTTTTATCATTGTATTGACGGGGATGCTGCTGCTGGGCTGCGCAGGAAGCGAGCCGGTGGTGCAGCCTGCGCCGCAGGCGACCGATGCGCCGACGGCTGCACCCGTGACGGTGCAGGTGAGCGTGGGAGAAACGACTGCTTCAACCGACGCGCCGACCGTACCGGCGACCGAAGCGCCGACCACGCCTGCCGACACGCCCGCGCCCGCCAAGCTCACAAGCGCCGATTTTCCCTCGGTGTGGGTCGCGGACGGCGAACGGTACGGCACCGATCTGATCGTTTACGTGAACGGCATCGGGCTTGCCTATGAACTGGACGGCACGAAGCCGTCGGAGTGTACCGTTGAGGTCGAGACGGAGGCGATGTTCGAGCTGCCGCCGTATGAGACGCACCGGCTGCTGCTGCATGTCGGCGAGGAAACGTTCTGCCTCGGCGAGCTGCGGTGGAACGTCGAGGATCCGAAAGCGCTGGGGTATTTCGGAGAGCGGTACGACTGGATCTCGATGGACTCGGATCTATGCGACACCGAGCCGGAGCAGATCGGCTTTCCGGGTGCTCTGCGCGAGGATTTTTGGGAGGCGTTTGACCCGTCGGGTATCGCGTTTATCACCGGCTTCGACGCCGAAAAGCATACGATCGACGTGCTGACGGCGCGGCAGGTGGAGAACACGGAGGACGATGATGCGCTCTACGCCATCGACCCCGATTCGATTGCCGAAGCGCCGATCACGCTGACGGTGCCGGAAAACGCGCAGCTGACCGTGACCGATGAATATGCGTTCATGCCCGTCACACGCGACCGGTTCTTCCGGCTGCTCGAGAGCGGTTACATCGGCTATCTGCCGACCGAGGACGAGGATTACTTTGTCGGCGTAT
>JAFUDD010000345.1 GCA_017459315.1 Clostridia bacterium
GTAGACGACCTCTCCCGCTTCGTCGCGCCCGATGGAAACATTCTGCTTCACTGCGGAAATCGGCAATAAGTCGTATGTGTTGTCATTTCCGTTATGCAGCTTCAGACTTTCTCCTTCGGAAAGGGAGAAGGTCGCATGCAGTTCACCCTCGATATTTTCCTTTCCGCTGAGGAATACCAAGAGGTATCCTTTGGCTTCGATTGTAACGTCCGGAAACGCCCATTTATAATAATCCTTGCTGTCGGTTAAATACCATCCGGAAAGATTGACGGCGTTCTCCGATCGGTTATACAGCTCTACCCAATCGCAGCGATCTCCGTCACGATCAGCAATGCTGTAGCCATTGCTCGGCAGGGCCTCGTTGATGATGACCGGGCTGTTCATACCCACAAAGACCGGCTCCGGTTCTTCCGTCGGCTCCGGCTCTTCCACATACGCCGTAATACTGTTCTCGCTGCCCGGCGTAGGTGTGATAGTAAACGCATAGGAATTATCCGGCGTACGCGCGTACGTCATATCCTTTTTCAGCGTTTCGCCGAATTCGAGATCCGCGCATTGCAGGCCATGTGCATCAAACAAATAGACATGATCACCGTAGCGGCTGACGCCCATCCGCACACAAACGTGCCCATCCGAAGCAACACATTCATTCTGACAGCAGCGGATCACAAGATATCCGTTGGCGGGTAAGGTAACTCCGAACAGATTCGGCTTATCATAGTCGTCAGGATCGTCCGTCAAAACAAACCCGTCCAGCGAGATGTCCGAATTTGTCAGATTATACAGTTCTACCCAATCGCATCCGCTGCAGCCGGAGCAGAGTACGGCTTCATTGTTGCGGGCGGAAATCTCCGAAAATACGATACCTGCCTGTGGGGAATACACGGGTTCTACGACATCTTCCGTAACATGCGGCACTTCGGCCAGCGTAGTAAAGATTTCAGTCAGGTTTTCTGCGGCAGGCGTCGTTTCGGCACAAAAACCGTAACTCCCGTCTTCCTTGCGCGCATAGGAAACATCCCGCTCAAGCGCAGGTACGGTCAGCTCCTGCAAGAGCTGCATATTCGCATCCTCCAGCGCAAGGTTTTCGCCGGCAAGTTTTAAAGAAAAGCCTAAAAATATCGGGCCGTCTTCATACGAAAGCGTATCGGTCTTCTGCTCTTTTGTAGCAAACAGCAGCAGGAATGCACCCGGCGCCAGCGTTACATCCGGCAGTATGCAGGCCTTTTCGGCGTTTTGAATGTTATCCGTCACACGATATCCCAAAAGAGATACCGGCGTGCTGCCGATATTTTTCAGCTCTATCCAGTCCGGCGAGCCAAATGTCTCATCTGCATAACTTTCGCCGTTACTGGTGACAACCTCGTTGATCACAATGGACGGGCCGAGATTTTGAGGTACGGTAAATTGATTCAGATCGCAGCCAAAGCAAGATGCTGCGCAGAGCACCGCCATCAACCATACTATACAATTTCGAAGATGTGTATATCGCATAAACCTTTTCGCTTATCTCTGTATGTTTTTTATTAGTCTACCACAAAAGCAAATAAAAGAAAAGCGTAACGTGCGACATTTCTGCAAATTCTTTATGAAATTCTGTCAGCAAAGCAATATGCCCCGCCGGGATAACGGCGAGGCATGTTGATATAAAGTGATTACTCTGCAAGATCTGCTTTTCGTTTAAGAAGCGTTTCAAGCATTTCTGCGGCCACGGCACGCTTACGACGCTCCTCGTTGACGACCGCTTCCGGTGCGCGGGATACAAACTTTTCGTTTGCGAGTTTAGCATCCGCGCGGGCAACCTCTCCGCGCATCCGTTCGATTTCCTTATCCACGCGCGCACGTTCTTCGTCCAAATCCACAAGCGAGGCAAGTGGAATAAATGCTTCTGCACCTTCGCAGACAAGATGAATGTCCGTTTTCAGCGTTTCGCCGCGTTCGGAAGAAACGGTAATCTTTTCGGCGCCGACGAGCTTCATCATCAGTTGATCCGCGCTGCCAAAGTCCGCCGGGTTCGGGACAACGAGCCGCACCACGATCTTCTGGGCAATCGGCACCTTGCGTTCGGCTCGGAGGTTACGGATTGAACGCACAACCTCCATCAGAGTCTCCATGGTGGAGGCTTCCTTCGGGAAGGTCGGAATGTCATCTTCCTTCGGCCATGCCGTCAGCATGATCGTCTCCTGGTGGTTCGGCAGGCGCTGATACAACTCTTCCGTAATAAACGGCATGAACGGATGCAGCAGTTGCATGGAAACGGTCAACACCTTCAGCAGCACAGCCGAAACACATTTCTTTTCTGCGGCGGTGTCGCTGTACAGCGAAGATTTTGCCATCTCGATGTACCAGTCGCAGAAGTTGCCCCAGATGAAATCATAAATCTTTTCAGCTGCAATGTTCAGCTCGAAGGCGTCGAGATTCTTGGTCACTTCCTGTACGGTGGTATTCAGCTTAGTGAGAATCCATTTGTCCGCTATGGAAAGATCAGCTTCATCGAACGACGCATCTGCATCGTCATCGAGATTCATGAGCACGAAGCGCGACGCATTGTACACCTTGTTGCAGAAGTTGCGCGCCGCTTCGACCTTCTCCCAGTAGAAGCGCATATCGTTGCCGGCAGCGTTGCCGGTGACAAGCGAGAAGCGCAGCGGATCAGCGCCGTATTTTTCGATGACATCAAGCGGATCAATGCCGTTTCCGAGCGACTTGGACATTTTTCGCCCCTGCGAATCGCGTACAAGGCCATGAATATAGACGGTATCAAACGGCGGCTTCCCCATCACCTCGCAGCCAAAAACGATCATGCGGGCAACCCAAAAGAAGATGATATCATACCCCGTACAAAGCGTATTCGTCGGGTAGAAATAACGAAGCTCCTCGGTATCATCCGGATAGCCGAGCGTAGAGAACGGCCACATGCCGGACGAGAACCATGTGTCGAGCACGTCCTCGTCCTGATGGACAGGTGCACCGCACTTCGGGCAGCACGCCGGCGTCGTTTCGGCAACCGTCATTTCACCGCAGTTGTCACAATAGTAAGCCGGGATGCGATGGCCCCACCAAAGCTGCCGGGA
>JAFUDD010000346.1 GCA_017459315.1 Clostridia bacterium
AACGGATGAAGATGCAGACAACATTTTCCGGATTAACATACTGGCGCCGATGCGTCTGACACGTTTACTGTACGATGACATACGAACCACGCAAGGTTCGGTTATACAGATATCGTCCATGTGGGGCGTGACAGGCGCTTCCTGCGAGGTCATTTATTCCGCATCGAAAGCCGCGCTGATCGGCTTTACCAAATCCCTTGCCAAAGAGCTTGCGCCGAGCGGCGCGACAGTAAACTGCATCGCTCCGGGCTTTATTCCGACGGCCATGAATCAGAACCTATCAGCCGTGGAAACGGAAACTTTCCGCGAAGAAACACCATTGCAGCGGCTCGGTACCCCGCAGGACATTGCAGAAGCCGCCTTGTATTTGGCGCGTGCAAAATTTATGACCGGGCAAGTGCTTTCCGTAGACGGCGGCATTGTCATTTAATTCGATACAAAATAACAAGCAGCGCTGATTTGCGCTGCTTGTTTCTACTCATGTAAAATATTAGTTTTCAGCTACGAATGCCGCGCCGTAGATACCGGCGTCATTTCCGGCGGTAGCAACGACAACCTCGGCAATATCGTCAAAGAATGTCTTTTGCTTGATGTTCTCGCGAAGCGGATTCATAATAAAGTCGCCTGCGCCGCTCACACCGCCGCCGATGGCGATTTTCTCGGGATCGAGGAGATTGATCAGCGAAGCCAAATAGGAGCCCAAATCGTCGATAAACGCATTTACGATGGCATTGGCAAATTCGTCGCCTGCTTTTGCTGCGTCGATCACCGCTTTTGCGTTATTCCAGCCATAGACCTTGCCATCCTTGGCAAGTCGAGTTGCGGCGCAATAGCTTTCCGCACATCCCGCGTTCCCGCAGGTGCAGGGGCGTCCGCCGTTGACAAGGATCATGTGACCGGGCTCGGAGCCATTGCCTCTGCCGCCGCGGAACAGACGACCGTTCAGAATCAACCCGCCCCCCAAACCTGTGCCGAGCGTCACCATCACTGCGGTCATACAGCCGCGAAGCGAACCGATTTTATTCTCGGCAAGCACTGCCGCATCGGCGTCGTTAACAAGGTAAACGGGCTTATGTAAACGATCCTCGAGTATTTTTTTCAAAGGCGTGTGATCAAATCCGAGGTTATACGCATTCAGCACGACGCTGGCAGTCGCATCCAAGCTGCCGGGTACGGCGACGCCAATGGAGGTCACGGGCTCTTCCTCACCCTCCGACAGGATATTCACAAGCTGCTCGCAGGTAGCCAATACCTTGTCAAAGTCCTTGTCCTGCGGGAACGGCAGCGATCCCTTCCGCTGCAAAACGCCGTCGTCGGTCACAAAACCGGCCGCAATATTGGTTCCGCCGATGTCAAATCCGATTTTTGCCATGTTTCTCTCCTGTTATCGAATAATATTCTTTTGCAAAGACCTTCCAATGATCCATTGATGAAACGGTCTCTCGATACAATACGTTGCAAGGATCGCCGTTGCAAAGGTCAACACGACGCCTTCAACGGTTATGATCCATTGCATTTGCGCGCCAAGCGCCGTTACGTCCGCCCCGGAATTGCATCCGAAGGATTTGCGAAGCTGTATGATGATAAAATGA
>JAFUDD010000347.1 GCA_017459315.1 Clostridia bacterium
GACGGGCAGAAAGCCTCTGTGCTGTATGGCCTCGGCAGATTGTAAGGAGAAGCAGTATGAGAACTTATAGGAAGCAAGTTTTTGCTGTTCTGCTGGCGGGTGTGATCGCGCTCGGCGCAATCGGCTGTGCAGGCACGGCAGCGAAACCGGAAGAAAACGCCTCCCCGACACAGGCGACGGCGCAGCCGACCGAAACGCCGCAGGCGGAAGCGTCCACACAGGCGCCGACCGCAGAAGGATCCAAGGAAGAAGCATCGACCGAGCCTGCATCGCAGGCGACCGACACGCCCAAAGCAGAAGAACCCGAACTGCACAGCGATATTCTCGTTGTCTATTTCTCCCGCACCGGCGAGCAGTATCAGGTCGGCGTGATCGAAAAGGGGAATACCGCCATCGTTGCGGAGATGATTGCCGAAAAGACCGGCGCAGACCTTTTTGAGATCCTGCCCGTTGACGACCATTATCCGATGACCTACAACGAACTGACGGATGTCGCCAAGCGCGAACAGAATGACAACGCCCGTCCCGCCTATGCGGGAGAAGTCCCCGACCTAAAGCAGTACAGCACGATCTTTATCGGCGCGCCGGTCTGGTGGGGCGACTGGCCGATGATTTGCTATACGTTCTTCGAAACCAACGCGGATGCCCTTTCCGGCAAGACGCTGGTCCCGTTCTCCACCCATGCGGGCAGCGGGCTTTCGGGCTTTGACCGAAAGCTGTCGAACGCGCTCCCGAACAGCACGGTTCAAAAAGGCCTTGCGCTCGCCGGCACGGATTGTCAGAACAGCCCGGATCGCGTGCAAAAATCGGTCGGCGACTGGCTGAACGGGCTTGGCTTTTGAGCCATAAAAACAAATAGGATTCGAAAATAGAGAGTTAAGCGACTCTCTTTTTTTCGTCAGCCTGTTCTGTCAAATCACAGAGTATTCCGCGGCGTGATCTTCTTTCCGCAATACGCTTGCAGGAAGGCCGAAAAAATGATATGGTATATTGAAAACAGGAGCGTATGCCGCTCGAAAAAAGGAGAACAAGAAATCACAGCTTGGAAGGGGGAAGAAGAAAGACAATGCTGCATCAAGGAGGTTTCAACCGACATTTCAAAGACAATGGCTTGCGCCGGAGCAGACGGATCGGAAAACGGATCGCTGCGCTGTTTCTTGCTTGGGTCCTGGTGCTGGCGGCAGGCTGTGCAAATGTCGATGCGAAAGGAACTGCGGCGACGGAGGAAGGGCCGTATACGCTGGAAAAGGTGGTCGTTCTGAGCCGTCACAATATCCGCTCGCCTATGTCCGGCAGCGGTTCGCTTCTGAGCGACATCACGCCGCATACGTGGGTTTCGTGGTCGTCGGATCCGAGCGAGCTGTCTGTGCGCGGCGGGGTGCTGGAAACGATCATGGGGGAGTATTTCCGGCTGCGGATGGAAGATGAGGGGCTGTTCCCCAAGAATTATCGACCGGAAAGCGGAGAGGTGCGTTTCTATTCCAACGCTAAACAGCGCACGATTGCGACCTCGACCTGTTTCGCCGCAGGCCTTCTGCCCGTTTGGGAGACGCCGATCGAAACGCACGCGGAATATGATACGATGGATCCGACTTTTACGCCGAAGCTGAATTTTGTTACGCCTGCTTATGAGGCGGACGTGCAAAAGCAAATTGCCGGGATGGGCGGCAAAGCGGGCTTGAAAGGCATTCATAAGGACCTTCGGGATGCCATTTCGCTTCTGATGGATGTTGCCGATATCCGAAAAAGCGAGAGCTATCGCAAGGGAACCTACGGGAATCTTTTGAAAGACTTGACGGAAATTCAACTGGTCGAAGGCAAGGAACCGAGCATGACCGGCCCGATTAAAACCGCAACCTCCGTGGCGGACGCTCTCACGCTGCAATATTATGAGGATTCGGACGCCAAGCGTGCCGCGTTCAACCACAATTTGACCGAGAAGGACTGGAGAAAGCTGCACAGCATCGTGGATACGTATACGGAGATGCTTTTCACCGCCCCGCTCGTTTCGGTCAACGTGGCGCATCCGCTTCTTGAAGAGCTTCGCTCCGAACTGACGGCCGAGGAAAGGA
>JAFUDD010000348.1 GCA_017459315.1 Clostridia bacterium
CTGAATCTTGTCGAGATCGACCGTATCGAGCCCCGCCGTGACCGCATATTTTTCGGGACAGTTTTTAATGTCCATTGCGACGTAATCCACCAAACCCTCGTCCAGCAGGGCTTTCAGCCGGTCGGGGTGCAGGCCGTTGGTGTCCAGCTTGATCGGATAGCCCATCGCCTTGATGCGGCGGAACAGGTCGGGCAGATCCTTTCGGAGCGTCGGTTCGCCGCCCGTGAAGGCCACGCCGTCCAGGAGCCCCTTTCGCTTTTCCAGAAACGCCAGCAGCTCCGTTTCGTCCATGATCGCCTCGGCGCTGCCGTCGATCAGCTCGGCGTTGTGGCAGAACGGACAGCGCATGTCGCACCCGCCGAGGAACACCGTGCAGGCCACTCTGCCCGGAAAATCGAGCAGCGTCATTTTTTGCAAGCCGTGAATTTTCATGCGTTCCTCCTTATATGGCCGCCAATATGTGCAGATTGCGTATATCGCCGTCCGAAATTTGGTCGTTGACCGAATACGCGTGCTTTTCCAGATCGCCGCAGATCGCCTTGGTCAGTCCCTGCGTCTGCAGCTCGTCGATCACGTCCGCCGCCGCGTCCTCGATCATGTCGTACTTCGTTTCGGCAAGCGACGGTTCGTTGTCGGTCGAAAGCAGATATTCCATCGTTTCCGCGAGCAGGGACAGCTTCGGCAGCGCCCGCATCGCGCGAAAGCTCCATTTATAGTACGGCTGATAGACGTTGTTCAGCAGGAACACGACCGCCATCGCGCTTTTCACAAATTCCCCCGCGGCCAGCTGCGCCGCGCCGGTTTCGCCGTGCTTTAAGCAGCGCGTATAGTTATACTGCCCGGCCTGCGCCATCATAAGGAGATGCCCTGCAAGCTTCTTTTTGCGGATATCCTCCGGATAGTGGGAAAGACTTTCACGAATGCCCGTGACCTCGCCGCGCCCGTCAAAGAACAGCTTGCCGTTCGTGACCTCCGCCAGCGCGTGTTCGGGCGCCGTCAGCCATTGCGATACGGTGAGAATCCCGTCCGGACTGCCGAGCTTCTCCCGGAAGAAATCCGCCGTGCGCATCACGCCGTGCCGCGCTCCGCCCACAGGGGCGACGACGCTTCGTGTAAAGCCCTCAAATTCCTTCGGCAGCTTTGCGTAAGCCCTTTCCAGCTGAAACGCCGCGCGGCGATCCACGACGCTCTCATCGGGCAGCAGCAGCATAAACCCCGGCTCAAATCATGGTCTCGGGAAACCTCGTCGTCAAAGCCGAAGCACTCCGATCCCGCGCCGAACAGCCCGACCGCAACGTGCGGCAGCAGCGCGGAAAACTGCTCCTGCAGCATCGGTTCGCCGTATGCGCGGTAGAACCGCTCGGACAGCTCAAGCCCTTTCATAGATTGCCTTCGCCCTTTCGTTCAAATCGTTTGCCGCAAGGAAGTAGCCGTAATAGGAGAACGTCGGCGCGCACTTTTCGCACACGAACGCGTAATACCCGTCGCGCGGGACGGACGGCGTATCGAGCAGCGCCTGCGCCTTGTCCAAGTACGCTTCGATCTGCGCCGCGGCGCCCTCTGCGCCCAGCTCGGCTTCGGCGGCGTCCGCCATGTTCAGATACGTGATCGCCTGTTCCAGTTCGCCGTTTTGCACCCTTGCCATCGTCGCAAGCGCCTTTTCATACAGCGTCCGCGCTTCGGCAAACCGTCCCACCGCCGCGCAGGTCAAGGCCATGTTGTTATACAGCCCGCCGAGCAGCGACGGATCGACCGAGGGGATCGCCTCGTACACGGCGCGGGCGCGTTCGAACATGGCAAGCGAACGTTCGTTATCCCCAAACGCGTTGCAGGCGGTGGCGATGTTGGTATACGCGGTGCCCGCCGTGATCGACCCGGCATAGCCGATGCTGTCCACCAGCCGCAAAATTGCGTCGGCCTCGGCAAACGCCTTGTCTTTTTCGCCGGTCTTGCGGTAATGCCCGATCAGCTCGATGCGGATCATCAACTCGCCCTTGTCGTCATGACCGAGCTTGGCCTCCTCCAGCCAGTACAGAAGATGCCGTTCGACGCCCGCATAGTCGCGGCGGCTCATGTATTCATCCACCTTTTCCCGGATCCGCTGCTGCGGCACCGGCATCACCTTCGGCGCGGCGCCGTAAGGCTCGTCGCACAGGACACAGCGCGGCTCGACGTAATCTTCCTTGCCGAGCGGACGGTTTTCTTCCATGGTTGCTTGCTCCTTGCCGTTTGATAGCTTCATTATAGCAGACGTGCCGCAAAAAGGGAAGCGCCCCAAAGGCCCTTCCCCGGTAAAATCCGTATGCGGCTTGCCCTACTGCACGGTGAACGAAGTCCAGTCGATGCGGTTGTAGGCCATGACATCATCGGCCTTTTCCATGCCGAGCTTTTCATAGAACGGCACGGCGTTTTCGTTGGCGACCAGATAGACGGCAATCTCCTTTTCGCCGCCCGCCGCCTCGTGCGCCGCCCGCATCAGCCGCGTTCCGATCCCCTGCCGGGCATACGTGCGATCCACGCCGAGATCGGTGACAAACAGCCAGTACGCAAAGTCGGTCAGTCCGAGCAGCACGCCGACAAGCCGTCCGTCCGCGTCCCGCGCGGCAAGGCTGATCGAAACATTCTGCAGCACACGCGCCACACGCGTTTCAAAGCGTTCCAAAGGGTACTGCGCGCCGAGATCCGACCGCTTCAGAAAATCAATGTATTCCGCAATCGTCAGGCGTTCGCTTTGAATCGTCATCCCATCGTCCTCCGTTTTCTTCGTGTGCCTGCCCGGCCGCCCTATGCGCGCCGCTGCATGAGATACCGTCGGGCTCTTATTCCCGCCCGCTTTTGCGAACCATCTCGGAAAACCGCGCGGCCATCGAGTTGGGATCGCGCGCCTTGCAGTTGTCGATCAAAAACACGCCCATTTCCTTGGCGCGCTCCGCGACCGGCGCGGGCGCAGGCAGCGTCGAAAGCAGCAGCGCGACCGCATACCGCCCGCCGAAATGGTTCGTCAGCACGGAGATCTCGTACAGATCCTCCTTGTTCGGCTCGCGGTTCTTGCAGCTGCCGAACGCGATCAGATTGCCGAACGTCAGTACAAGGTCGATCTCGTTGTACGGATTATCCGCGCCGGTGCTTGCGAGGCCGTCCCAGTCGATCTCCACGCCGGTGCGCACGTCCGTAAACAGCCCCGTACCCGTCGCGCAAAGATACGCATACCGTTCGAGCGCCGAGCCGGCCTTTTGCAGCAGCTCCAGGTTTTCCGGGAGCAGCAGCGGCAAAAACGTCAGCTTTTCGCGCCCGTTTTCGACCGTATACCGAACGCCGCCGATCAGCCCTTCCTTCTCAAGCAGCGGCACGATCACGCTCGCGGTTTTCTTTTCCTCCACGGTCGTCAGCCGCCGCTGCCATACCTCCGTCGCCTCGGACGGGCGCAGCATGCAAAACTTGTTCCATGTCGTCGCCTTGCCCTTGACCGCGTTCCAAAGCCGCAGCAGCTCCGCGTCGTGCCGTTCGCTGCGCGTCAAAATGCCGTCCTGTTCGCCGCGGGTCAGAAACGTCCCGCCGAGCGCGATCCGATCCGGCACCGAAAGCGTCAGCCGCCGCGGGCGCTCCTCGGTCGGCTTCGGGTAATTCATCTGCATCCGGTCGGTGCGCGGACTGTATCGCAGCAGCGACAAACGTTGCTCCGGGTGCGCCGAAAGGTACATGCCCGCCGCCGCGACAAACGCGCTGCTGCCGCCCGCCGCGTCGATCTCCGCGGTGTCGGCAGGATCAAGCAGGGCGCCAAACTTTTTCGTGAACGATTCGATCGAATTGCCCCGCACGCGCTCAAAATGCGGCTCAACGCCGAAGCGCGTCCGGATAAACCGCGCCAACGTCTGCCGGTCCTGCTTGCTCGGCGCGCCCTCGGTCGGGTAATAGAGGATATGCACGCGATCATACGCCGTGTGCAGCAGCGCCAGCACATTGCGGATCGGTTCGGTGTCGTAATAGGAAAGCAGTACGTAGGCCATGCGCCGTTCCTCCTGTTTCATGGGATCGTCCCGTCCGGCACGGGTGCGGGAAGATAAGCCGTCAAAAGCGTTTCTTTATACACAGTATACCACAAACGCAAACCGCCGTACACCGTTTTTGAAAAATGCTCTTTTCTTTGTCCGTTTGATCGTATATAATAAAGATAACCAACAAAGGAGGATCTTAGGATGCAGACTTCCGAGCTTTGCGAACAGCGCGTGTCCCGGCTCGGCTTCGGGGCAATGCGGCTTCCGACGCTGCCCGACGGCACGATTGACGAGCAGCAGGTATTTGACATGGTCGATCTTGCCATGCGGGGCGGCATAAACTATTTCGACACCGCGTTCCCCTACCACGGCGGGCTTTCCGAGGTGGTTCTCGGCAAGGAGCTGGCCCGCTACCCGCGCGAATCGTTCTATCTTGCCACCAAGTACCCCTGCCACCAGATCGCGTCCAGCTATGACCCCAAAGGCGTATTCGAGGAACAGCTTTCTAAGTGCGGCGTGGCGTACTTTGACTTCTACCTTTAGCATAACGTCTGCGAGAGCAGCCTGCCCGCCTATACCGACCCCAAATGGGGCATCATTGATTATTTTGTCGAGCAGAAGCGAGCCGGGCGCATCCGGCATCTCGGCTTCTCGTCCCACGCGCGCCCCGAAACGCTCGCGGCGTTTTTGGATCGGTACGGCGATGTGCTTGATTTTTGCCAGATTCAGCTGAACTGGCTCGACTGGACGCTGCAAAACGGCAAGCAGAAATATGAGCTGCTGACTGCGCGTAATCTGCCGATCATCGTGATGGAGCCGCTGCGCGGAGGCAAGCTCGCAAACCTGCCCGCAGACGAAGCGGCGTTGCTGACCGCCGAGCGCCCGAGCGACACGCCCGCGGCGTGGGGATTCAACTTCCTCCGGGCGCTGCCGAACGTGTGCGTGATCCTGTCCGGCATGTCGAATATCGAACAGATGCGGCAGAACATCGAAACGTTCTCCCATAGCGCCCCGCTGACCGACGCGCAGGCCGC
>JAFUDD010000349.1 GCA_017459315.1 Clostridia bacterium
CCGTCACAGTTGGCGGTGGAGAATTTGCCTTCCCGATCCAGTCCTTCGCCGTGCTTGAGGTGCACGGTTTGTCCGGGCATTGTATTGCGAAGGGTCATATGGACATAGCCTGCGATATTCTGCCCGAAGTCGATGACGAGATTCCCGGCAGCGTCGCGCAGTGGTCTCCCCGGAAAACGCTCCTTTTCCCGCACGGGGACGCTCTGGTTTTCAATCAGCTCGCCCTCGGTATGCTCGGTGCAGAGGACGGCTTTTTGCCAGTCATGCGGCTCGATTCTTGCGTCATACGTTTCCCCTGCCATAAGATCGGTTCTGATGATGGGTCCGACTCCCACGAACATGTTTTCATCCGTGCCGACTGTTTCCGTTGCACCGTCCGCATAGCAAAGCACAAGCTCGCCCCACAGCGCAAGGCGGGAACCGAAGTTGTTGTTCCACCGCCACCAGCCGTCGCCCACGGTCGTCTGCCAAAGGTTTTCGCCCTCATGCAGAAGCGCGGTCACATCATAGATCTGCTTTTGAATGCGGAAATAATACGAGGTCAGTCCCGGCGTAAACCGATCCGCCGTCACCGGTCTGCCGTTGATTTCGGCTTCATAGACGCCGTGTGCGGACAGCGACAGCCGCGCCGAAAGCAGCCCTTTTCGCACGGAAAAGGGCTTTCGGAACACGGGTACAAGCCGCGTTTCCCTGCTGTCATTCGGATGTGCGATCCAAAGCGCCATCTTAAGATAAGCTCCTTGCCATTGTCAAAATGCGTGCCGCCGAGGTTTCCAGCTCGGCGCGGGTGATCGTGCCGTTTTCCAATCCTTCCAACATGCCGTTGACATCCGCTTCCGTGCCGGGCATGACAAGATCGTTGCCTGCCGCGATGCAGCCCGCCGCGGAGGAACAGCCGTGCGCGCCGAGATTGAAGCCGTCGCTTGTGGTGCCCCAGTCGGTCATCACAAAGCCGCCGAAGCCCCAGTCCTTGCGGAGACTATCGGTCAAAAGGTCGTGCCGGTTGGCGGTATGCGTGCCGTTCAAAAGGTTATAGGAGGACATGATCGTTTTCGGCGCCGCCGTTTTGATGCAAAGCTCAAAGCCCTTGAGATAGATTTCGCGCAAGGCTCTTTGCGAGACAATGCTGTTCGAGCCGAAGCGGTTGTACTCCTGGTTGTTGCAGGCGAAGTGCTTGATCGTGACCGCACACTTTTTATGTTTTTGCACGCCGCGCGTGACGGCTGCCGCAGTCAGACCGGAAATGATCGGATCCTCGGAATAGTATTCAAAGTTCCGACCGCAAAGCGGACTTCTTTGGATATTCAACGCGGGCGCAAGCCATACGTTGGCACCGAACAGTTCCATTTCCGCTCCGACAAGCTCGCCGCAGGCCTCCGGCACCTTTGGGTTCCAAGCCTGTGCAAACGCCGTTCCGATCGGGATCGCGGCGGCGTAATGGTACAGCGTCGGATGCGTTTTCATCAGTTCTTCCCGCTTTAGCTGCTGCGCATGAATCAGCTGCTGCAAATAGTCCGGCAGCAAGGCGATGTAGTTGTCCAGGCCGCCGGCGTCCAAGCCCTCCTGTCCGTTTTCCGTCTCCACATATTTGGTGGCGATCCTAAGACCCGCCGGGCCGTCCGCCATGAGGATCGCGCCGAAGCCCTTTTCGGTCACGACGTCAGCACTCTCGCCCGCGCCGCCCGCAAGCCGCGCCGCCGCATTGCCGATGAACGAGGAAACCTGCCCCTCAGTATGCTTGCCTGCACAAACAGTCGCCAGTTCGCGGTCGGTAAAGGCGGACAGATCCACGGGATCGAACCGGTCATAGGGGGTGCGCTTGCGTTCAAAATGATCGAATCCGTTCAAGCGGCTTGCTTCAACCGCAATGCGCTTGATATTTGTCAAAGCTGTTCGCACCGCGTTTGGGGTCCAGTCCGCAAAGTCCGCTTCTCCGCCCGCATGGGACAGCGACGCCGAGCGGGCGGACGCATCGAGCGCGATCACGCCGACCGAATCGGAACCGAGGAACAGCGCGTAGTCACCCTTTTCGAGCAGCCAACAATCATTTTCCGCATCCCAGCTTGCCATGTTTTCAAGCGGCAGGGTCAGCGAGACCGTTTCCGATTCTCCCGGGAGCAGCTCGTCTGTTTTTTGATACGCGCCGAGCTCGCGCAGCGGCTTTTTCAGCTTGCCGTCCGGCGCAGAATAATAGAGCTGTACAGTTTCCTTGCCTGCGAACTTGCCGATATTCTGAACGGCTGCCGTCACAACAGCCGCGTTGTTCTCCACAAAAAAGCCGGTTGCACGCACGGCAAAATCCGTATACCCTAAGCCATAGCCGAACGGAAACAGCGGCTCAACGTCCGCCGCGTCGAAATACCGGTAGCCGACAAAGACGCCTTCCCGATATCGAGTATCATCGAGTGTGCCGAAGTCCCCGATCCTCGGATAATCCTCCGCCTTGGCCCACGTCGCGGTGAGCTTGCCGGAGGGATAGGCCTTGCCGAGCAGCACATCCGCCAGCGCGTCGCCGGTCACGCTGCCGAGCTGGGATAAAAGCAACACGTTTTCCACCTTATCCAGCACCGGAGTCAGATCGACCGGCCCGCCGACATTGAGGACAAGCAGAAACTTTTTATACTTGTCCGCGCAAAGCAGAATGTCGCGCGTTTCATCCTCGGTGAGACACAGATCGCCAGGTATTGCCTTGCGATCGCTGCCCTCGCCGGAATTGCGTGCAAGGACATACAGACAGACTTTGCCCTCACCGTCAAGGGGCAGTTCATAGCGCGGCTCCTTGGGCGTTCTGCCCATACCGACCAAAATCGCGGGCTTGCCGAGTGCTTCGGCTTCCTGTTTGATCTCCTCCAAAAACGCCTTGGCGGCATTGTCCTTTGCGGCCTTATAGCCGTCCATCCAGGCTTTTGTGGTGATGGTAAAACCGGCTTTCTCCAAGCCCTCTTCCACGGTCACATAGTGGCGAACATTTACATCGCCGCTGCCGGTGCCGCCCTTGATCGTCTCCCGCGCACCGCTGCCGTACAGTGCGATTTCACAAGGCGCGCAAAGGGGAAAATCACCGTTCTTTTTCAGCAGCACCATGCACTCCGGCGCAAGCGCGCGAAGGGCGGCAAGGTGTTCGGTTTCAAAGGACTGTATCTCATTCGTTTCGATGCGTACCATGCTTTTACTTCTCCAATTCGTTGATCATGCCGTGCAGCGCAGCGTCGATGGCTTTGATGGCTTGCTCCGGCATCTGCAGCATTTCCATAATTTCCTTGGCGGTATTATTCCCGACGGCCGCCATCAGCCCCTCTGCGGAAAAATGCCGAGCCTTGGCAACGGCTTCGATACCGGCGTACATCGGGGCAAGCACGGCTTTTGCCGCGTCGCTCTGCCCGTTTAGATGGTTCAACGTACACATGACCGAAAGCACCGGCGCATAGTTAGCGTTCATGGAGCACGCCGCTATCGGCTCGGTAAAGCCGTTTCGCGTGAATTTGCCCATGATCTCGCCGAGCCATTCGATGCTGTCCGGCACCCAACGCGGCAACCGCGGACAGGCGGCGTTGGTGATGATCCAGTCCTCGCCGGTCGAAAAGCCGTGCCCGCCGTAGGAATAGATGTGGCTTTCAAAGGCGACGCCATTTTTGGCAAGCGCCAGCTCCATCATCAGCGTATTGGAAATATCCACGGTGCGGTCGTCCCGCGCCGCCGCAAAGAAGCAGGGGCAGGTGTTTGCCGTGACGTGCTCATGGGGATACGGCATGTTCGGCTGGCACAGATCGACAATATCCTTGAGGATCGCGGGGTAGACCAGAACGGCGGCGGCAGGCTTATGCTCCGCTACGGTCGCGGCGCACGCGGCCAGGTGCCCGCCCGCCGAGAACCCGACGACCGCGATATGCGCGGTGTCCACGTGCCACAGATCGGCATTCTGCTCAATCAAAGCCATCGCCTGCTCATAATCCTCGAGCGGCAGAGGCCAGGCGCCTTTATCCTTGACCGTATAGCGGAGGACAAACGCCTGATACCCCGCTTTGAGGTAGGCCGAAGCCACCGGATCGGCTTCGCGGTCGGAGCACATCGCGTACCCGCCGCCGGGCAGTACCAGTATCGCGGGGCGCTTGGAAAAGCCGAACTCGCCATCGACCTCCTGCACATAAGCGGTCAGGGTCACGTTTTTGCTTTCATGCAAAACCATCTCTTGTGTTTTCATGTCGCATTCTCCCTTCAAAGTAATGTAAGGCCCAGTTTCAAAACCTCGCCGCTGACGCCGCGCATCATCCAGTCGACACAGCTCACCCCGTCCACGACTGTGGTGAAGGCGGCATTGGAGCCGCAAAGGCAATGGACGGTCAGATCAGCGTCCTTGCTGTTTTTATCCGGGGTATCAAAGATAAACGTACTCAAGTCCGGAATTTCATTCTGCAGATGATCCAGCATCTCTTTGAGCTTCCGTTGGAAGCTCACGCCTGCGGCCTTGTCCGGGATCCAGCGCCCGTCTTCGAGATACATCTCCATCTGTGTCAGCGCCGCATCCCGCACGGAACAGCAAAACATGATCTTGATCTCGGGATGCTTCCGATGCAGCGCGAGCAGGCTGTCGGAAACGATCTCGTTTCCGGTGAGGCGCGCCGCGATCTCTTCCGGCGCTTTCCAGATCTCCCGCGCCACCCGCTGCCAGTCATAATGCATCATGGCGCTGTCCACACAGGCGGTAATATCCCGGCATTTTGGGAACGCGGCGGCGACCGCATCGGTCAGCAGGGACGTGGCAAACGCGCCCGCGGAAAAGCCGGTCACAAGGATCTGCTCCGGGTTCGGAACCAGTTCCTTGATCTTAGTAAGCAGCATTTGAAAATTCGTGTAACCGTGGTGATGCAGCACGGCAGGTTTTCCATTTTGGTCGGTATAGGGATAATCCCCTGTGCCGCAATGGAAGTCCCCGGTGGCGTACGTTACAAACAGCAGGCTCCAGTCCCGGAAAGGATTCTTTTTCGAACGGCCGAAGGTCCCCATTCGGAGAATGACGTCTCCGAACCGCACATCGTCGGAATAAAACATCTCTCCTTGTCCGCCCACGCGCTGTGGTCTCGCCGCGGTATACTCGTCTACCGAAACGCCGCCGCCGGAAAACCCGATCATCAGTTTATTCGCGCTGCCCAGACGGATGCAGCCGTGATAGGGATTGCCGTTGGCGCAGAGGGCGCCGTCCGGCCAGTATTCATAGTTTTTGCCCTTCTTCGGGCACTCCGGCAGCTCCGGGAACCGGGTCAGCTCGATATAATCCGCTAAAAGCCGGTTGAAAAGAGGCCAGCCCGTCCGGTCCTCCTTATGCGTTTTCCGCTTTGCCATGGTTTTCCTCCCCGCGCATCGCATAGAGTTCCTTTGCCTTTTCCACCTTATAGCGGAAGCAGTCCTCCCGCAGCTTGTCCTGCTCCGGCTTTTCCTCGGCCTTGTCTGTGCCGAAGCCGTGATAGCCGTCTTTGTACAGTTTCAGATCCAGCAGCTTGCCGTGCTGCTTCAAACGCTCCGCATAATGCTCTCCTTGCGGATGCAGGGGATCCCGGCCGCAGACGATAACGACTGCCAGGGAGAGCTTTTCCAACGTTTCGTCCGTGATCTTCGCCGCAGGGGACAGCACCTCGCTGTCCAATGGCAGCTTTGGCGGATAGAGCTCAAACATCATCTTATAAAGCTTATCCCCCTCCGGGAAGTCGATGGGGATCGTGTGCGTGAAGTCCAAAAACGGCACTTCCATGATTTGTCCCGCGATCTTGACGCCCTGCTGCGCCAGCAGAATGGCGGCA
>JAFUDD010000350.1 GCA_017459315.1 Clostridia bacterium
AAGGCCGCTGCTCATGACTTTTTCGGCAAGGAACTGAATGAGCTGACAATTCGTGAATGTGCAATGATCGCCGGTCTGACGCAAAATCCTTACCGCTACAACCCGCGTCTGAATTATTACTGGGAAAAATACGGGCGGGCAGAGGATGCTTATGAAAAGTACACCGTAGCACGAACGAACACAGTGCTTTCCCGCATGTATGAAAACGACAAAATTACGCTCGATCAGTATAATGCGGCGCTGCAGGAAAATGTCTCAATCATAGAAATATCCGAGAACTCCAAAATGTACGACATGGCGTATTTCGTGGAATACTGTGTGGACGACGTGATCCGTCATTGGCTTGCCGTTGACGGCGTTGCGGATACGAGCGCCAACCGTGTTGCCTATGAAAATAAGCTGCGTACCGGTGGGTATCGGATTTACACGACCGTGGATCCGTTCGTGCAGAACACCGTACAGAGCAGTCTTTCCAACTGGGACAAATATCCAAAATTAGCGGATATGAGTCAAAGCGTCATCACAGAAACGATTTCCGACAGCATCACCATCGAAACGGTTGAGCCGCAGGCTGCCGCGGTTGTCATAGATCAGCGCACCGGCGAACTCCGCGCCATAGTCGGCGGACGTACCGAGCCGAGTATCCGCAAGGGCATTAACCGTGCATCCTCGAGCTACACCGAAGTCGGCTCCGCCATTAAGCCGCTTTCCATTTACGGAACGGCATTGGATAACGGGTTGTCGCCCGCAACGGTAATCGCCAATGTAGACGGTGCAATCCCCGGATGGGGCGGAGAAAGCGGCTATCCAAACGGCGGATTGACAAGCAGTCGCCGATACTGTCCCGTTACGCTGCGGACAGGCTTGCAGCAATCGTTGAACGTCGTTGCCGGCAGATTGCTCTTTTCGGCAAATGTCGGAGTGACGCGCGCTATGCAGTATCTGGAGCGTCTCGGCATACCCGCTTCTCAGATCAATCAAGACGGCCCGGGACTTGCGCTCGGCACCTCTGGCATTACGCCGATTCAGATGTGCGCTGCGTATGCCGCCATCGCTAACAACGGATATTATCTGGAACCTCTGTCCTTTACACGTGTAACCGACAGCGACGGAAACGTAATATTGGATGCCGATATCATTCGCGGTACGCAAAAACGTATCTATAACGAAGCCTCGACTGCGTATTTCCTTGTTGATCTTTTGAAGGATGCCGTTCAGTCCGGTACAGGAACGAAGGCGAAAATCGACGGTTATGACGTTGCCGGAAAGACCGGTACGAATGCCGATTATGCGAGCGTCTATTTTGCCGGAATAACTTGCGATTATACCTCCGTTGTTTGGATCGGACATGATTACCCGAGCAATAAGCTGGAAACCGGCGCAACCGGCGGTGATTATGCGGCGCCGCTATGGCAGTCCTACATGTCGCAGCTGATGGAAGGTCATGAGAGCCGTCCGATCAACCATGAATCGCCGGAGTCTCTCGGACTTGTTCGAAGAACGGTATGCCCAGTCTCAGGGCTGCTTGCCACCGAAGCATGCGTTCATTATCAGCAGTCAAACGGCAGCAAGTTCAATTTGGTAACGGACTGGTTCGATTATGCCGATGTGCCGACGGAATACTGCGACATGCATGTGACGCTTTCGATCTGCACGACCTCCGGGAATCTCGCCGGCGATAACTGCTCGTCCGACACGATTGAAGAAAAAACATACGTTCTGATCCGGCCGAATAACCAGTTCTATTCACTGGAGGACAGCGTTCTGAAAAAAGTCTTCGGTGATACATGGGTGAGAACCGACAAGTCCATCATTGCCTATAAAGCCGATTTGCCGATCTGTACACAGGAGACGCCCGCCGAAACGCTGCGGGAAAAGGCGGAATCGCTAAAATCCGCCTCTCAGACATTTATTTCGGAGCACGCCGACGTGATGACGGCTGACGATGCCGAAACACTTCGATCACTGTTGGAGGCCATAGAGGATGCCTCCGACTATGATCGGCTGTCCTCGGCCTATGAAAGTTTACTGCGTGCCTATAACACGCTTGTTGCCGCGTATGCAACCGAATAATTTGACAAAATCGTGAAACTTGGGGAATTTTCCGGAAATGACTGGATTTTCCCCAAATTTGTATTATACTAAAGATAGGATAATCTTTCCATCCAGGAGGTGCAGATATATATG
>JAFUDD010000351.1 GCA_017459315.1 Clostridia bacterium
ATCACGTAGTCCGCGATGAACAACGGGAACTCCTTGCCGCTGACCGGGTAGACGGCGGTAAAGCCAACCAAGCGCACGCCGGTCTTGTCCTTAGAAAGCTGTGTACGCTCGAACTCGGTCTTTTTCGCGCAGGCGGCGCGGTAGGCCTCGACCTCCGCCCAGTTGGCGATCCTGTCCTTATACTGATCGAGCATCGGATGCTCCGGCGCCATGACCATGAAGGTCACGCCGTAGAGCGTGTCGCAGCGGGTCGTGTAGATTTCAAGCTTTTCGGGGACGCCCTTGATTGCAAAGTTCACGAACGCACCGGTGGACTTGCCGATCCAATCGACCTCCTGCTGCTTGATCGAATCCGGATAATCGACGGTGTCGAGCCCGTCCAGCAGCTTATCGGCGTAGGCGGTGATCCTCAGATACCACACGTCCTTGGCAAGCTGCACCACGTCGCTGTGGCAAACGTCGCACTTGCCGCCCTGCGAATCCTCGTTGGACAGGACGACCTTGCAATGCGGGCAGTAGTTCACGAGCGTCTTGGCGCGGAACACAAGGCCGTGGTCGAACATCTTGCGGAAGATCCATTGCGTCCAATGGTAGTAATCGGGCAGGGACGTGGAAATTTCGCGGCTCCAGTCGAACGAATAGCCGACGCGCTTCATCTGCTGCTTGAAATGCTCGACGTTCGCGGTCGTGATGATATGCGGATGCGTGTTGGTCTTGATCGCATAGTTCTCGGCGGGCAGGCCGAACGAATCGAAGCCCATCGGGAACAGCACGTTATAGCCCTGCATACGGCGCTTGCGCGAAATGACCTCAAGGCTCGTATACGCCTTGATATGGCCGACGTGCATGCCCGCACCGGACGGATACGGGAACTCGACGAGCCCGTAGAATTTCGGTTTGGTATAGTCCTCCTCGGCGGCAAAGCAGTTATGCTCCGCCCAGTATGCCTGCCATTTTTGCTCAACGGCGGCAAAATCGTAGCGTTCTGTCATGTCCTACGCGTTCTCCTTTGCAAATTCAATGTGACAAATATATGAAATAAGTTTATTTCTTTTGCGCCGGTTTGTCAACCGCTTTACAAGAAAATCCGTTTGTGGTATATTGAAATCAATCTCAAAAAATCGCGGTGTTTTCCGCTTGAAAGGTATTGACATGATCGGAACATATCTGTTTCAAATCGGCAGCTTCGGCATACCGTCGATGGGCTTCTGCATTCTGATCGGCACCATCGTCGCGCTGCTGGTTTGCTATTGGGCCAAACGCTTTACCAACCTCGACTGGAACGACGAGGTGCTGGACGGCATCATCTGGGCCGTGCTCGGCGGCTTTATCGGCATGAAGCTGCTGTACTGGATCGTCACGCCGGAGGTGCTGACGAGCTTCTTTGCCGCGCCGTCCTGGGCGGGTTTTTGGTCGATCGTCACCGAGGGCATGGTGTTTTACGGCGGCTTGATCGGCGGCGTCGTCGGGCTGCTGCTCCTCTGCTATAAAAAGAAGCGCAATTTCTTCACGTTCGCCGACCTGATCGTGCCGGGCTTCTGCCTTGCGCACGCGGGCGGGCGCATCGGCTGTCTGCTTGTCGGCTGCTGCTACGGCGTGGCCGAGGGCGAAGCGTGCCTGATGGGACACCTCCACTATGACGGCACGTTCGCGGTCACGTACCTTAACGGCGTGCGCCGCCTGCCCGTGCCGCTGATGGAAGCGATCTTCGTTGTGCTGCTTGCCGTGCTGCTGCTTGTGATCTTCAAAAACAACAAGCACCGCGGCACCGTCACGGCATGGTATCTGATCCTGTACGCCGTCTGGCGCTTTGTGATCGAATACTTCCGCGGCGACGAGGTGCGCGGCATCTACGGCCCGTTCTCCACCTCGCAATGGATCGGCCTTGCGATCCTTGCCGCCGGCATCGTGATCCTCGTCCTCTCCCGCAAGTGGCCGAAGGACGAGCCGATCAAGGACTTTCATGAGGACGACCTGACCGTCCCCGCGCCGGACGAAGCCGAAGATATCACGCTTGCCGGCGAAGAAGAAGCGGAGCAGGCCGCCGCCCAAGCCGAAGCGGCCGAGGCCGAGCAAGAAGCCGAAGCCGCAGAGCCGGAAGCCGACGAATAAGAGCCGTTTACAGGAAAGGAGCCTGTACGACCGGACAGGCTCCTGTTTTATGGTTCTCAATACACCACCATATACTTTTTCAATTCCCAATCCGTCACGCGGGTGCGGTACTCGTCCCACTCACGGCGCTTGCCCTCGGCGTAATGCTCGAACACGTGCTTGCCGAGCGTATTGACAATGACCGGGTCGCGTTCGAGGCACTCGACGGCTTCCAACAGGTTGCCTGGCAGGCTGTCGATGCCGTGGTGCTTGCGCTCCTGCTCGGACATGGCGAAGATGTTTTCGGTGATCTCGCCCGGCGGGGTCAGACCGTGCTCAATGCCGTCGATGCCCGCCGCAAGGCACGCCGCAATCGCCAGATACGGGTTGCACGCGGGGTCCGGACTGCGCAGCTCCACGCGCGTGGCGCGGCCTCTTGCCGCCGGAATACGGATCAGGGCCGAGCGGTTCGACGCGCTCCACGCAAGGTAGCAGGGCGCTTCATAGCCCGGCAC
>JAFUDD010000352.1 GCA_017459315.1 Clostridia bacterium
CACCAACCCCGACGGCAACGCCGACGCCTACACCGATTTCGACGGTAACACCGACACCGACTCCATCGCCAACTCCGACCGCAACACTAACGCCTGTGCCGACGGAGACGCCGGCCATTCGCCGCGGCCTGCTGTCTTGCGGGGCTAAGACGGTCGAAACCGAGCCGGAGACAACCTCGACGCCTACGCCCTTGCCGACCGCAGCACCGACAGTAAAACCGACCGATACGCCCACGCCGACGGCGTCGCCCGATCCAACGGCAACGCCGTCTCCGTCTCCGACACCGCTTTCCGACTTTGATGCGCACTTTATCAACGACGGCAGCGGGACAGAAACGGTTTCGGTCGATACGGAAAAGGGCGAGTGGATCTATCGCAGCGATATCCTTGCCGTTGAGATCACACGTTTTCATCGGACATACGAACGGGAAATGCGGCAGTATCCGTGCGTGTATTATGTGGCACACATTTATGAGCGTGACGTAGACAGCTTCCGCCCAACTTTCGGGTCCACGCGGCACGACGGACGTTCGGTCGCTTCGGCGCAATCCATGTCCGACCATGCCCGTTGTGTCCTGTGGATAACGGGCGACAATCTTATCAACAGCGACCCGGAGATCAAGAGCATCCTGATTCGAGACGGATACCTGTTCCGGCAGGCGACCCATGTGGATTGCCTTGTCATGGAGCCTGAAACGCTGTCTATGCGCATCGTTCCCGCGAACACCGTTTCCGCGCGCGATCTGCTTGAAAGCGGGGCCATGAACAGTTTTTCCTTTGGCCCGACGCTGATGGATCGCGGGGAGGTCTTAGAAAGCGCGAGGCACCATCGCCATTCCATGAATCCGCGCACGATGATCGGCATGATCGAACCGGGCCACTTTGTTGCGGTTGTAGCGGACGGCCGACAGCCCAATTACAGCATGGGCATGACGATGAACGACATCCTCGAATTGATGGATTCCCTCGGCTGTCAGGTAGCCTACAATTTGGATGGCGGCATGTCGGCGACAATGATGTTTCTCGGTACCAAGGTGAACCGGCACGGCACCACGCCGGATGCCTATTCCGGTCTGCCGAGCACACAGCGTTTCATGCCGGACGGGCTCTCCTGGGGCTATTCCGAAGCTCTGTACGGCTTTGGCAACGTACAAGGGACGTTCACTTCGGATCATCCGCCGGTTTTACCCGAAAAGGAATAATTGCCTTTTGAACCCGCCGCTGCGGGTTCTTTCTTTTGTATGCCTCCGCATATCGTGTAGAAAGTTTATACCGGAGGAATCAAATAACATGAAACAATTGAAGAACGGCAGCAGCGGCCCCGTTGTGCAATATGCACAGCTGGCTTTGACACGGGCAGGCATGGAACCGGGCAGGATCGACGACTTTTTCGGGCCGAATACGGAAGCGGCGACAAAACGTTTTCAAGCCTCGGTGGGCTTGACCCCGGACGGCATCATCGGCCCGAAGACGTGGGCGATGCTGTTTCCGTATCTGTCCGGCTATACGCTGCATCGGATCATGGCGGGGGACACCTTTTCAGGCCTTGCCCGCAGGTATGCAACGACAGTCGATGCGATCCGGATCGCCAATCCGATGCTTCATCCGGACAATCTGCTGATCGGCACGCTTGTTACGATCCCGTTTCCGTTTCAAGTGACGGCATGGAATGTTCCTTACAGCTCGCTTTGGACCGGAATCGTGCTGGACGGCCTTGCTGC
>JAFUDD010000353.1 GCA_017459315.1 Clostridia bacterium
AGTAACGGTCCAGCAGGCCTTTGAAGGCGTTACCGTGACGGGCTTCGTCCCGGGCCATTTCATGAACGGTGTCATGGATAGCGTCCAGGTTCAGTGCTTTTGCACGTTTTGCCAGGTCGGTCTTGCCTGCGGTTGCGCCGTTTTCGGCTTCGACACGCATTTCGAGGTTCTTCTTGGTGGAGTCGGTCACGACTTCGCCGAGGAGCTCCGCGAACTTGGCGGCGTGCTCGGCCTCCTCATACGCGGCCTTTTCCCAATACAAACCGATCTCCGGATAGCCCTCGCGGAACGCGACGCGGGCCATGGCCAGATACATGCCGACCTCGGAGCACTCGCCCTGGAAGTTGGAACGAAGATCGTTCAGAATATCTTCGGGAACGCCCTGCGCAACGCCGACAACATGCTCGGCTGCCCAGGTCATTTCACCGGCCTGCTCCTGGAACTTGGCAGCAGGCGCCTTGCACTGCGGGCAACGCTCCGGCGGGGTCGCTCCCTCATGTACGTAACCGCAAACGGTGCAGATCCACTTTTTGATCATATTTGAAACCTCCTGTTTGATTTCTGGTCATATCATATCCTATTTTTCGCGGTTCGTCAATGATAACCTTTTGCTGCCGGCGCGGATTTCGACGGCTCGCGCACCCGGCGCCCCGCCCTGCTTTCTCCTGCGCGACCCGCGGCGGCTTGCCCAACCGGATGACGCGCAGTCCGTGTCCGGCAATTCGTTTCGGCGCTCTTTTTTCAAATTCATGTAAATTTCCTCTTGTGTAAAATTCATTTTTATGGCATTATAAAGAAAGGGAGTTTTCCCGGAATTTGACCATAAGGGGAAAAGGAAATGAAGGGTCTGTTTAACTGGCTGAACAAGACCAGGGTGTTCCGCGGCCTTTCGGCGCAGGAATTCTCTTGGGTGCTGTACGACGTAGGCAATTCGGCGTATACGATGTTAGCCTGCTCGCTGATTACGATTTGGTTTAAGTTCCTTGCTGTCGGAGAAGGCCCGGGGCAGATCACGCAAGGCATGGCGACCTCGTTCTGGTCCTACGCGACCTCGTTCGTGACGATTGCGGTCGCCGTGATCGGGCCGATCTGCGGCGCTCTGGCCGACCGTAAGGATATGAAGAAAATCTTCTTCACCACGACGGTTTCCGCAGGCGTCATCGGCTGTATTCTTAACGGCTTCGCATGGCAGTGGATCGCCTTCCTTGTCATCTTCGTGCTGACCAAGATCCTCTATTCCGCATCCAATACGTTCTACGATTCGATGCTGAACGACATCACCACCGAGGAACGCATGGACGAGGTCAGCTCCTACGGCTATGCCTGGGGCTATATCGGTTCCTGCATCCCGTTCATCCTCGCGCTGATTGCCTATGTGCTCGGCCCGGATATGCTGAAGGTCATTCCGCAGCAGGCGTCCATGGCGATCGGCTTTGCGGTCACCGCCATCTGGTGGGGCATGGTCTCCCTCCCGCTGCTCAAGAACTATAAGCAGCTCAACTATGTCGAAAAGCAAAAGGCGTCCGTCAGCATGGTGTTCAAGAAGCTCGGCGGCACGATCAAAAAGATTGCTCTGACCGACCGCAAGGTTCTGCTGTTCCTGATCGCGTTCTTCCTCTACATTGACGGTGTCGGCACGATCATTGATCAGAGCGTCAACATCGGCACGGCCAAGGGCTTGAACAATGTCGGCCTCGTCGTGCTGCTGCTCGCCACGCAGGTTGTTGCATGGATCGGCTCGCTCGTGTTTGCCAAGCTCTCCAAAAAGTATAAGACCGTTCCGCTGATCCTCGTCTGCATCGCCGGCTATTTCGGCGTTGCGATCTATGCGCTGTTCCTCAACACGCTGATCGACTTTGCGATCCTCGCCTTCTTTGTCGGCTGCTTCCAAGGCTCGATTCAGTCGCTGTCCCGCTCCTACTACTCCAAGATCATCCCGCCCGAAAACTCCG
>JAFUDD010000354.1 GCA_017459315.1 Clostridia bacterium
GATAAAGATCATACGCAGACATGTCTATATCGGTTATCTTGATCAAATTGCCGATCTTCGGAATGATTCCTCTGCGGCATTGCTTTGCCGCTTCCTCCGCGACACGCTGCCACCGTTCAATGCGATCTCCGAACGACTCCTTCGGCTGCACGACACAATATTCCGTCCGCATCGGTATAACCGTGTCAATGCCAAGCTCCACGCATTTTTGAATAATGGTTTCCATCTTGCCGGTTTTCGGCAGGCCTTGAAACAGCGTGACCCTGACATCGGGTTCCGTTTCACAAAGCGTCGGGCTGCTGCATCGGCAATCTACGGCATCCTTGGCAATGGTTTCAATCGTTGCGGTACACTCATGGTTTTGGCCGTCGCATAGTGTAATTGTGTCTCCTTCCCGCAAGCGAAGAACGCGGGTGATGTGCTTCACGTCCTCCCCGCGCAGAGTTACACAATCGGATATCGGTTGTCGGATAAAAAAGCGATGCATAGTTTAACGGCACAGGAAAGCATTCCATCCCTCGGCGGCGCTGTGAGCTTCGATCATAAAGCCCGTTTGGCGCAACGCTGTCTTTACATTCTCCACGCGGTCGTCTATGATGCCGGAAACAATAAAGACGCCGCCGTCCTTCAATAAAGGCTTTGCCATCGGAGCGAGCGCAATGATCACATCGGCCACGATATTGGCACAGATAACCGGATATCGGCCTTGAATGGCCTTTTGAACCCCGGTATCGGTAAGAATGTTGCCGATCAGCACGGTAAAACGATCCTTGCCGATTCCGTTCATGGCAGCATTCTCATAAGCGATCTTTTCCGCAATCGGATCAATGTCGATGGCCTTTGCGCTAGTAGCGCCGAGCAGAATCGAAGCAATGGAAAGGATACCGCTGCCGCAGCCGAGATCGAGCATTGCATCTCCCGCTTTCACGGTTTTCTCCAAAAATTCCAAACACATCCGGGTCGTTTGATGGGCGCCGGTGCCGAATGCCATGCCCGGATCGAGTTTTAATACCGTGCGATTCGTTTTCGGACACGGTTCCCAGGAGGGCAGCACCAAAAGGCGCTCACCGATATCGAGCGGCTTATAATATTTCTTCCAGTTATTGGCCCAGTCTTCCTCGTCAACGGTTACGACTGTCATGGCAAGCGACCCGATATCAAAGCCAAGCTCCATGTGCTTCAGCCGTTCTATCGCCGCCTTTGCCGCATCTACAACGGCCAGGTTTTCCGGACAGTCCGCAAGATACCCTTTCACGCACGGCGTATCAACGCCGATCTTGTCCATATCCGCAAAGTCCCAAAACACAGCTGCTTCTTTTAAGAACGCAAACGCGGATTCATGACTTTCCTCGATCGAAAGCCCGGTAATCCCTGCGCCGGTCAACGCTGCGCTTACCGGCTCAATGCCTGCATCTGTCGTATAGACGGCCAGTTCCAACCATTTCGTACCCATATTTCAATCCCCTGTCTCGTTAATCTGTTTTTCAATGTCGTATAGAAAGGACGTTATCGCAGAATAAGTTTCCGCCCTTTGCCAGTATGCGCCGTGTGCGCAGTCTTCAAGCATCTGAACTTTCGGCATTTGAGGGAACAAAGCGGCAAGTGCAAACACATCCTCAGCTTTCGTCATTGTGTCGTCATATCCTGCTACAATCAACGTCGGCGCTGCGCAGACCGGCGCAAACTCGTCGTTCTGCATCTGTACGGTCGCAGTCGGCTCAAAGACGGTATGTAAAAAACTCTGCCTCGGCAAATAAAGACTTGTGCCGTCATACATCGGTGCGATCAGAAGCAGCCCGGCAACGTCATCTTCGTCTGCAAGCGACAGCGCCGCCGCCGTTCCCATGCTGTAGCCCATCACATAGAGCGAAGCATGCGGATAATGCTGCCTTGCGTAATCGTGCAGTTTTTGCGCCGTTTCATAAAAGTATTGTTCGCTCACGATTCCGGAGCTGCGTCCGAAAGTGGGATAATCCACCGTCAGCAGCGTGACGTTGCTGAAGGGCTTTGAGCCTGCCGTATCCAAAACGCTTCGGAGCCATGCATTTGAATCGACGTTATCTCCCCCGAAATACAGCAGAACGGCATCGCTGTTGTTGCCAAGCTCCCAGCCATAA
>JAFUDD010000355.1 GCA_017459315.1 Clostridia bacterium
AAAAGGCGCTATTGACCTTCCTTGACGGCGGATATGCGGCGCTGAAGAAACTGTGATAGAAGCGTTCTTTAGGATCGGAAAAACGCTTTATGCCGGAGTGCTATGTTTCTGCTGTTCCCATGCATGAAATGAGCCGTTAATTCTTTCTTTTGCGTTTCGCAGGATCGTATTCTCCCCGGTATGCAACACAGCGAGCATCCCGTTTTCGAGATGCTCGCTGTACTGTCATTGGGAATGGTTCCCTGCCGATGGATTCCTTCTCAGCAGGGACTTTGTCTCTGTTTGCGGCAAAGCTGCATTGTAAAAAGGCATAAAGAACGGCACATAAAAATCAGTTCACCTTGTTCTGATTTTCGCAACCGAACTTCGGATCAACTTGATCCGAGGTTCAAACGCTCCGTTCACCTTGGATTCGTGTATTGTCATTGGGCAATCCGCACGATAGTTTCGGACAGGTTATCCGCTCAATCCCTCAGATTATGCCCTCAGCCTTTCGCAGCGTGCGACAACCAGTTCCTTCAGTGCCGCCTTCAGATCTTCCGGCAAATAGGATTCGTTGCACAGACGCAGATAATCCGCTTCCGCCGCTGTCACGGATTGCAGGATCTTCTCTGCCGCAGGGCGCGTCATGCCGCATTGTTCGGCAAAATGCAGAAAGTCGCTGCGCCGCAGATTCGTCTTTTTTCCGTTCAGTGTCAGCGCTAACTCCTCGTGATCCTCCGGCAGCAGCACATTGACCGGGAGCAGATCATACGCCGCCGAAAGCACATACGCCGCGCTGCCCGGCGCTGTTTCGATCAGCGAGAAGTTTTTCAAGTGCATATCCGAATTGCCGCTGACAAAAGACACAGCAAGCCGCAAAAACAGTTCGGAAAGGTCCAGCCCCTTTCGCGTCGAATACTGTCCGATGATCTTTGCACAGCGTTCATAGGAGCCGCGATATTTGTCTGCGGTCAGGCGTCCGTCCAACTGGCAAAAGTCCTCCATTGCGTACTTCTCAACGATCACTCTGCGCGTGCCCTTGATGGCGCGGTCGATGCGCTTTGTGATATAGGCATACTGACCGTTCATCTGCAGCAGCGCATGCGGCACGGTCTTTACGCCCGCACACTCCGCAATCCGCATGGCAAGATCCTCCGCTTCCGGCAGGTTCCTGTATTCCGGCGTCTGCGGCTTCAAGATATACCCCGTCGGATAATCCACGAGCGTCAGACGCGGCGTTTCAATATTGGACAGGTGCAGCGACATCTTCCGCTGCACACCGGGCACGGTCAACCCTTTGAACACTGTTTCCGTCGCGTAGCTTTGCAGCGCCTCCTCGCTGAGATCGAGCAGGGGCAGAGAATCCGTTCCGAAGAACTTTTTGACGCATCGCTTATGCCAACCGTTATCTTCCGTTGACAGCGATTTTCCACAGCAAAGGCAGTTCATGCATGCACCTCCTCGATCCGCACCGTGCCGATGCAGTCCTTGCAGGCAACGAGCAGCAGCCCGAACCGGTCATTCTGATCCAGCTTCCAGTTTTTCGTCACGACCTGCAGCAGCCACCCCTCCGGGATCAACCCGTCGAAGAACGGGAACAGCACCTTCGATTCATACGGCGTTTCCGCAAGCGGCAGCGTCAGCGATACCGGCGCTGCATCTTCCGTATGCAGATAATCCGGATCGTAAGCAAACGTATATCCGCTGTCCGTTTCCGACAGCGTTCCCGCAACCGTATCCCTCACATAGACCGCCGCTTTCCGATATGCGTTCATTCGTCATCCGCCCTTCCGGGAACTGCTTTCATGCCGAACATGGCAAGTGCCTGATTGACCTTGTCCATGCGCACCGTTTCCTTACCCTGTTCCAGATCGCGCACAAACCGCAGTCCGAGCCCTGCCCGGATCGCAAATTCTTCCTGCGTGAGTCCCGCCGCTTTTCTGTTTTCTTTAATAAATGTTCCAATGCTTTTCATGTCTCCGATTTTATACCTTATCG
>JAFUDD010000356.1 GCA_017459315.1 Clostridia bacterium
ATTTGTGCAGGAATTATTGGGACGGAACCCTTTTTTCCTTATATAGTGACAAGGCTTGTATTATAATCCTCAACCATGACATTGATGCATACCATCCCGGAAGCAGGAGGAAAAAGGAAAGTTTGAACCCCCCCTTGACAAAGCTCGGCTTCTGAACTCTTTCTTGGCGATCCGCCGCTTTTTGTGTCTGCGGCCGAAGGCTGTCCCGTATGGGAACAAAAACGAAAATGTTCACAATTGGTTTGCGGTAGATGCTTGACGAATCGGGGAAAGTGGCGTAAACTAAAAGATAGTCACAGGAAAGGACTTTGAAGCATGTTACTGAATATTGCAAACACGTTTTTAGCCGCAGGACTTGACACCGGCAGCTGCGCCGCTGCTACCACCACCGCCACCGGCACGGCCGCAGGAGATGCAGGCCTGTTCGGAGGTCTCGGCGGAATGCTGCTTCCGCTGCTGATGATCGTTGTGCTGATCGTCGTGATGATCGTGCCGCAGCGTCGGCGCGACAAGAAGGTTAAGGAAATGCTGAACGCCTTGAAGCCCGGCGACCGTGTCCGCACGATCGGCGGCATCTACGGCACGATTTCCTCCGTCAAGGACGATGTGATCGTTCTGACTGTCGGTCCCGACAAGGTCAAGCTCGTCTTTGCGCGCGGCGCGATCTCGCAGGTCGAAGAAACCGGCGTCGAGAATACAATGAACGAAGACGTGCACGAATAATGGCAAACGCAAAAGAACAGGCCGCAGGGCCTGTTTTTTGTTGTCTTATTCTGTTGATTACCCTTTCCTCTTCCCCTTCCGCAGATAGAACAGTCGTCTTGTCTCCCTCGGTTCGCCGGGCCAGGCGAAATGCTCCAGGCGCTCCACCGTAAAGTACGGCGCGAACTGTGCCGCCCAAGCCTCGTCCGTGCGTGAAACGAGCCGCAGCACGCCGTTTTGGTACAGCCGGCTGCCGTCGGCAAGCGTGACGCCGCGCTGCGCGGCGGCTTCGGGTGAAAGATAAAAGTTCAAGCCGATCACAACCGTCGCGTCCGGCGTTGTGATTTTGGCAAATGCGCGCAGCATGTCCGTCGCCGTTTGGGACGGAACAACGTCGAGCACGTTCGAGCAGATCAAGCCGTCATACGTGTTGGCGGGGATCGTTTCGAGCCAGTTCAGCGCGACGCAGACCGGGTGTACGCAATTTTGCACGCCGTACAGTGCCGCGCGGGCTTTGGCCGCTGTGATTGCGCCCGGCGCCGCGTCCGCCGCCGTTACGTCCGGACAGCCGGACTTTGCCGCAATGATCGCCGCCCACGCGCTGCCGCAGCCGTAATCGAGCGCCCTTTGACAGCCGCCGAGCGAGGCGGCCGCCCGGAACAGCTTTTCGGACGGGGCAATCGTTTTCCAATCCGGCACATCGGCTGCGGCGGGGGTCTCCCCTGCCGTCTCGGAGAAAGCGCGACTCCAATGGTCGATCAGCGTTGCATTGTCCTGTGCGTCGAGCGCCGCCGCAAGCCGCGCCCGCAGCAGACGATAACGCGCATGCTTTTCCGCCTTTTGAAAATGCACCGCCCGATCCTGCACCGGGCAGTTTTCATAGCACAGCTTCGCTTCGCCGAACTGCTCGCTGGTCAGATCGAACACGCAGTCCCCGACGACATTGAAACAATGATAGTTCCCGTCGCCGAGCGGCACGCCGCGCACCTCGCCGCCGAAAACATCCTGCATCAAAAATGCGGTGATCGAGCATTGGCCGAGGGTCCTGTTCTCCGGTGTCCAGCGATCGCGCATGCGCGGCGCACAGGTTTCGGCGCACCACGCCTTTGACACCAGATCATAATACGCGCACGGCGTCCTGCCGGTGCGATCCGTGACCGACGCATCTTCTGAGCCGTAAAAGCGGTATGCCATAGGGTGTCTCCTTGCGTGGATTATTTCAAAATTTGCAGGTTGCTGTCGGTGCAGAGCCGTTCACTCGTTTTGCTGTCGAGCGACGCTGCATGTAATCCTATTGTAGCAAGCTTCCGGCGCGATTTCAACAGGAATCGGCACGTTTCCCGGTAAAACCCGTGCGAACGCTCTTTTTTGCCCTCTTACACGAAATATTCTTGCATTTTCTCCTATATAGAAGTACAATACCGTTTGCTATC
>JAFUDD010000357.1 GCA_017459315.1 Clostridia bacterium
AGATGTTGCCGAGCTGTGTGATCGGCGTATTGGTGCCGTAGTAATCCACGGTGATGCGGTCAAGAACCTGTGCGTTGGCACGTCCCGCACGAAGGCTGGAAAGCTCCGATTTTAGGACGTTGATCGTTTTTTGCATTCTTTCCTTGGTGTTGTCCAAAATATCCGCCATTGGTGTATCCTCCGATCTTTTGTCTGTTATTTCATACAAGGCTACCGTATCGGGTCACGCCTCGTCAGCGTCAATACGTGTTCCCACTTTTTCGCCGTTGGCTACCCTGCCGATCTCCTTCAGGGCAAACACAAGAATCGGCAGGTTCTGCTCGCGGCAAAGGGTGATGGCCGTTAAATCGGTCGCCTGCAGGTTATCCTCCAGCACTTTTTGATAGGTCAAATGGTCATATCGTTTTGCATTCGGATCTTTTTTCGGATCTGCGGAATAAACGGCGTCCACGTTCTTGGCCAGCAGCAGCGCATCGGCCTTGATTTCAAGCGCGCGAAGCGCAGACGCGGTGTCGGTTGAAAAATACGGACAGCCCGACCCGCCGGCAAACACAACGACCTTGCCCGCTTCAAGAGCTTAGACAGCGCAGCGGGCCGTGAATTCCTCACAGAAGCGGTGCATCGCAACGGAGCTCATGACAACCGTCGGAACGCCGAGCCGAAGCAGACAGTCCTGCAAAGCAAGCGCGTTGATCGCCGTGGCAAGCATACCCATATTGTCCATACGGCTGCGATCCTGTTCTACGGTATCGCGTCCGCGCATGATATTGCCGCCGCCGGTGACGATGCCGACCTGAATGCCCGCTTCATGGAGCATCTTGACATCCGCTGCCGTCTTTTCGATCTTTTCAAAACAAACGGGACGCTCCGTGGTGGAGAGTGCCTCGCCGCTGATCTTCAATAAAACTCTCTGATACATTGCCTATCTCCCCTCTTACTCTTGTGTCAGTATAACACACCCGTGCAAAAAAGGGAAGTCCGAAAAGCAAACGAACCGTGAAAAATCGCGTTCGACAGCAAGCGCAACACAAAAACTTGCATTCAACCGTATAATATGGTATACTGTCGCAAAATGTAAGGAATTTGTTTGATTATATGCAATTCGCAAAACAGCTTGCCTCGTACAGCCCGTATAACGAGCAGGAAGCCGCGGATAAAAGCGTCATACTGGACGCCCTATCCCGTTATCCGGACGTATACGATCGTTCGAACCTTGTTCTGCATCTGACGGCTTCCGCATGGATCGTAAACCGGAATCGCAGCAAGGTCTTGATGATTTATCACAATATCTATGATTCGTGGGCATGGACCGGCGGTCATGCCGACGGAGAAACCGATCTGCTGGCGGTTGCGCTACGCGAGGCGACAGAAGAAACCGGTCTTGCATCGATTCGACCCGTTACGGAGGCGCTCTATTCGATTGAAACGTTAACCGTAAACCCGCATCGAAAGCGCGGCAAATATGTTCCTGCGCATCTGCATCTTAACGCAACGTATTTACTGGAAGCAGATGAAAACGAGCCTTTACATCACAAACCGGACGAAAACAGCGCC
>JAFUDD010000358.1 GCA_017459315.1 Clostridia bacterium
GCAAAGCTGATGCGCAAGGCGCCGCAGATGATCGCGGCGGATATCGCGCAGGGCATCGCAGGCAGCGGACTTTTTGCCAAGGTGGAAAACGTCAACGCCTATGTCAATATGTTTATCGACCGGGAAGCGCTCGCGCGCATCACCTTAAGCGCGATCGCGGAGGACAGGGAAGCCTTCGGACGCAGCGATATGGGCGAGGGGACGACGGTCATCGTCGAGTACAGCTCTCCCAACATCGCCAAGCCCTTCCATATCGGCCACATCCGTACGACGGTCATCGGCAACTCCATCTACAAGATCATGGATTATGTGGGCTATAAAACCGTCAGGATCAACCATCTGGGCGACTACGGCACGCAGTTCGGCAAGATGATCACGGCGTATAAAAAATGGGGTACAAAGCCCATTGACGATTATACGATTCGCGAGCTTGTTGCGCTTTACGTGCGCTTCCACGAGGAAGCCGAAAAGGATCCTTCGCTGAACGACGAGGCGCGCACATGGTTTCACAAGATCGAAACCGGCGATCCAGAGGCGCTGGAGCTTTGGAGCAAAATGAAGGACGGCACAATCCGCGAGGTTAAAGTAACCTACAAGCGGATGGGCATTGACTTTGACAGCTGGGCGGGCGAATCGTTCTATGAGGACAAGATGCCCGCGATCATACAGGAGCTGCGCGACAAGGGCATTTCCAAGCTCGATCAGGGTGCGGAGATCGTTGATCTTTCGGAATGGAACATGCCGCCGTGCATCATTGTCAAGTCCGACGGCAGCACGATTTACGCCACGCGTGACATCGCCGCGGCGTGCTACCGGAAAGAAACGTATGACTTTGCAAAGTCGCTCTATGTCGTAGCATATCAGCAGGACCTGCATTTTCGGCAGTTCTTTAAGGTGCTGGAGCTGATGGGCAAGGACTGGGTGAAGGATTGCGTGCACGTGAACTTCGGCATGGTCAGTATGGAGGACGCGAGCTTCTCCACGCGCAGCGGCAACATCCTCTACCTCGACGACATTCTGCAGGCGGCGGTCGATAAGACGTACCAGATCATCTGCGAACGCTCCGCGGACTTGGAGGACAAGCAGAGCGCGGCAGAGGCCGTCGGCGTCGGCGCAATTCTGTGGTCGGTGCTGTACAACAACCGGATCAAGGACGTATCGTTTACGTGGGATAAGATTCTGAACTTCGACGGTGAGACTGCACCGTACGTACAGTACACGCACGCGCGCGCCTGTTCCGTGCTGCGCAAGGCAGAAGGGTTCGATTACAGCCATCCCGATGCCTCGCTGCTCGACGATCCGTACAGTCAGGCGCTGTTAAAGGCGCTTGCGGCGTTCCCCGAAGCGGTTTTGAACGCTGCCGACAAGTATGAGCCGTATGTGGTGTCCCGCGCGGTTGTGGCCATTGCGTCGGCGTTCAATAAATTCTACTATGAACAGCGCATCATGGCGGACGATCCCGCCGTGAAAGCGGCGCGGCTTGCATTGACGCAGGCCACGAAGCAGGTGCTTTGCAACGGATTAAATCTTTTGGGCATCGTTGCCCCGGAAAGGATGTAATATGTTGGATATCAAATTTGTCCGTGCCAACCCCGACGCGGTCAAGGAGAACATCAAGAAGAAGTTTCAGGATGAAAAGTTAGTGCTTGTGGACGAGGTCATTGAGCTCGACGCCAAGTTCCGTGAGGGCAATCAGCGGCTGGAGTTTCTGCGCAGCCGCCGCAACGTGCTCTCCAAGCAGATCGGCGGTATGATGGCCCGCAAGGAATTCGATAAGGCGAACGAGACCAAAGCCGAAGTCTCCGCAATGGGCGAGGAAATGGCGCAGCTTGAAGCGCAGGGCAACGAACTGCAGGAGCAGATCAGAAAGCGCATGCTCGTGATCCCGAACATCATCGACCCCTCGGTGCCGATCGGCAAGGACGATTCCGAGAATGTCGAGCTGGAGCGCTTCGGCGAGCCGTTCGTGCCGGACTTTGAGATCCCCTACCATGTCGATATTATGGAAAAGCTGTCCGGTATCGACCTCGATTCCGCGCGCAAGACGAGCGGCAACGGGTTCTATTACCTGATGGGCGACATTGCGCGGCTGCACAGCGCGATCCTCAGCTATGCGCGCGACTTTATGATCGACCGCGGCTATACCTACTGCATCCCCCCGTTCATGATCCGCAGCGCGGTCGTGGACGGCGTCATGAGCTTTACCGAGATGGAGAACATGATGTACAAGATCGAGGGCGAAGACCTGTACCTGATCGGCACGAGCGAGCACAGCATGATCGGCCGGTTCAAGGATACGTTCTTGGAGGAATCGCAGGTTCCGCAGCGGCTCACTTCCTACTCTCCCTGCTTCCGTAAGGAGGTCGGCGCGCACGGCATCGAGGAACGCGGCGTATACCGGATTCACCAGTTTGAAAAGCAGGAAATGATCATCGTCTGCCGCCCCGAGGAAAGCGACGCGATGTATGACGAGCTGTGGCACAACACCGTCGATCTGTTCCGTTCGATGGATATTCCGGTGCGCACACTCTGCTGCTGCTCCGGCGATCTGGCCGATCTGAAGGTGAAATCGCTTGACGTGGAAGCGTGGTCCCCGCGGCAGAAGAAATATTTTGAGGTCGGCAGCTGCTCGAACCTCGGCGACGCGCAGGCGCGCCGTCTCGGCATCCGCATCAAGAACAAGGAAAAGGGCAACTACTATGCGCACACGCTGAACAACACGGTCGTTGCGCCGCCGCGTATGCTGATCGCGTTCCTTGA
>JAFUDD010000359.1 GCA_017459315.1 Clostridia bacterium
AGGACTGGCTGCATATCGGTAAATCCGATCTCGGTTATCCGATCAATGAGTATTTTCTGAAGAACCCGGACATGATCCTCGGCGAACTGACCGAGGAGAGCGCTCGCTTCGGTATGGGGCAGACGGTAAAGCCGATCGAAGGCGCAGACCTATCCGAACAGCTCAAGGATGCAATTGCCAATATTCACGGCGAGATCGCAGCACCGGAACAGGAGGATGAACTGGAGGGAACCCGGCAAAGCGTTATCCCTGCCGATCCCACGGTACGGAACTTCTCGTATACGATCGTAGACGGCGAACTGTATTACCGTGAGAACTCCGGCATGACCAGAATCGACGTATCGCTGACAGCCCAGAACCGCATCCGGGGCATGATCGCGATAAGGGATTGCGTCCATAAGCTGATCGATCAGCAGTTGAACGACTTTCCGGACGCTGCCATTCATGCCACACAAAAGGAACTCAATGACCTGTACGACGCATATATCGCAAAGTACGGTCTTTTGAACAGCCGCGGCAATAAGCTCGCCTTTGCGGATGATTCCGCGTACCCGGTGCTCTGCGCTCTGGAAGTGATCGACGAAAACGGGAAGCTCGAGCGAAAAGCGGATATGTTCTTTAAGCGCACCGTCCGCCGGTACACCGAGATCACGCATGTGGATACGGCGGCGGAAGCGCTGACCGTATCCCTCTCCGAAAAAGCAGCGGTCGATTTACCATACATGGCATGGCTGACCGGAAAGAGTGCGGACGAACTGGAAACAGAATTATCCGGTCTTGTCTTTCGGGATATGGGCGTTATGTATGCCGGCTTTGTCCCCGCAGACACCTTTGCTCTTAAGGCATATCCGCTGGTCACAGCGGATGCTTTTTTATCCGGCGATGTACGGCACAAGCTCCGTACCTACCGGGAGGTACAGCAAAAACTGCTGGACGCCGGTAAGGAAGCAGAAGCGGAGATGCTTCAAGGTTCGATCGACGCATTAGAGAAGGTGCAACCGAAGGATCTGGATGCTTCCGAAATCAGTGTGCGGCTCGGCTCTACATGGATTCCGGAGGAGGACGTCAAAGCGTTTATCTTAGAAACGCTGCAGCCCGGATGGCGCGCACAGCGGTATCTGAAGGTGCATTATTTCAATTTGACCGGCGAATGGCGGATCGAGGGCAAGAACACTGATCCCTACAATGTCACGGCAACTGTGACCTACGGCACCAAACGGATCAACGCCTACGAAATCGTGGAAGACACTCTGAACCTCAAAGACGTTCGTATCTATGATACCGTCACCGATGACGACGGCAAGGAAAAGCGGGTTTTGAATATGCAGCAGACAATCCTTGCCCAGCAGAAACAAATGCTGCTGCAGGATGCGTTCCGCGAATGGCTTTGGAAAAATCCCGAACGCAGGGACCGGCTGGTAACCATGTACAACGATCGGTTCAACAGTACCCGACCGCGGGAGTACGACGGCAGCCATCTGGTATTCCCCGGCATGAACCCGGAGATTACACTAAGGCCGCACCAGGTCAATGCGATTGCGCGGATCCTGTATGGCGGGAATACGCTTCTTGCGCATGTCGTCGGAGCGGGCAAGACGTTCGAAATGACCGCCGCGGCTATGGAGCTGAAACGTCTCGGGCTGTGCCACAAGTCCCTGTTCGTTGTTCCCAACCATCTTACCGAACAGTGGGCAAGCGAGTTTTTGCAGTTGTACCCTTCCGCCAATATCCTTGTGGCGACCAAAAAGGACTTTGAAAAGCAGAACCGGCGAAAGTTCTGCAGCCGCATTGCCACCGGCGATTACGATGCCGTGATCATCGGTCACTCGCAGTTTGAAAAGATCCCGCTGTCCATGGAACGGCAGAAGCAGACGATTCAGGAGCAGATCGACGAGATCACCGCGGGGATCGAAGCGTTGGAAGCCGAGGCCGGAAACTACCTTTCGATCAAGCAGATGGAAAAGACGAAGCGTGGACTCGAAACCAAACTCCAGCGGCTGAACGATCAGACCCGTAAGGACGATGTCGTCACCTTTGAGGAGCTCGGTGTCGATCGCTTATTTGTAGACGAAGCGCATTATTACAAGAATCTGTTTTTATACACGAAGATGAGAAATGTCGCGGGCATCTCACAGACCGAGGCGCAGAAGAGTTCCGACCTATATATGAAGTGCCGCTACCTTGACGAGATCACCGACAGCCACGGCGTGGTCTTTGCAACGGGTACGCCGATCAGTAACTCCATGACCGAGATGTATACCATGCAGCGATATCTCCAGTACAACCGTCTGCTTGAGATGCACCTGCAGCACTTCGACGCCTGGGCGTCCACGTTCGGGGAAACGGTGACG
>JAFUDD010000360.1 GCA_017459315.1 Clostridia bacterium
TGATCTGACCAAGGAAACCGTTGCCGAGGCGCTCGGTCTTACGCTCGAACTCTATCCCGAGGAATGGGACAAGATCGTGGTGTACTTTGCCGCAAGCGGACGCATTGCCGCGCCGAACAACAAAAAGCAGGCCATGTTCCCCCGCCCCTGCATCATTCTGCCGAATCCCAACGGCACGGCTCCCGGCTGCATCATGGAAAAGGACGGCAAGGCGGCGATCCTGCTGCCCGGCCCGCCGCGCGAGCTGGTGCCGATGTTCCGCGATTATGTGATGCCATACCTGATGGAAAAGGCCGGACATCGGCTGTATTCGCGCGAGGTACGCATCTTCGGCAAGGGTGAATCGGACGTGGCGTATCTGTTGGACGATCTGTTTAAGAACCAAACGAATCCGACCATCGCGCCCTACTGCAAAACCGGCGAGGTGACGCTCCGCGTGACGGCCCTGTGCCAGACCGACGCCGAGGGCGAGGCGCTTGTGCTGCCGATGATCGAAACGATCAAAACGCGGCTCGGCGATATCGTGTATTCCGACTGCGGAAAGCCGCTGCCGGTCGTTTGCCACGAGGCGCTGATTGCGCGCGGCGAAACGCTTGCCGCCGCCGAAAGCTGCACGGGCGGGCTGCTGTCCTCCGCGTTTGTCGATCTGCCGGGCAGCTCGGCATACTTCATCGAGGGCGACGTGACCTATGCCAACGACGCCAAGATGCGGCGGCTCGGCGTGCGCACGGAAACGCTCGACACGGTCGGCCCCGTATCCGAAGAATGTGCGCGCGAAATGGCCGAAGGGTTGCGCAAGGCCGCCGGCACGACATACGCGCTCTCCACAACCGGCATTGCGGGGCCGGACGGCGGCACCGAGGAAACGCCTGTCGGCACTGTGTATGTGGCGCTTGCCGCCGAGGACGAAACCATCGTGAAACGGCTGCAGCTGCACGGCGACCGGAGCCGTGTACGCGAGGTTGCGGTGCTGCATATTTTGGACATTTTGAGAAGAAAACTCTGTACAAAATGATAAGAATATGTTATTATAATGCTGTTCGGTTCTGATCGGCCGAGCCACTATGACGCACAGCAAGAGAGGATTTTTTGAGGCATGTTGGAAAAAGAAAAAGCATTGGAAATTGCGCTGAGCCAGATTGAGAAGCAGTTCGGCAAGGGCGCTGTGATGAAGCTCGGCGATGCGCCCAAGGTGGCCGTATCGGTGATCCCGACCGGTTGTATCGACCTGGATCTCGCACTCGGCGTCGGCGGTGTGCCGCGCGGCAGGATCATCGAGATCTACGGACCCGAATCCAGCGGTAAAACGACGATTGCGCTGCACATCATTGCGCAGGCGCAGAAGATGGGCGGTCTGGCCGGTTTTATCGACGCGGAGCACGCGCTCGATCCCGTCTATGCCGAGAACCTCGGCGTGAAGATCGACGAGCTGTATGTTTCGCAGCCGGACAACGGCGAGCAGGCGCTTGACATTACGGAAGCCCTCGTTCGCTCCGGCGCGATGGATATTATCGTGGTGGACTCCGTCGCCGCGCTTGTGCCGAAGGCCGAGATCGAGGGCGATATGGGCGACGCACATGTGGGTCTGCAGGCGCGCTTGATGTCGCAGGCGCTGCGCAAGCTGACCGGTGCGGTCTCCAAGAGCAACACGGTCATTATCTTTATCAATCAGCTGCGTGAAAA
>JAFUDD010000361.1 GCA_017459315.1 Clostridia bacterium
ATCCATGGAGCCGCCTCACGATCAATCGATCGCGCCGGCCTTTTTGAGCAAACCGCGAACGGTATCGGTCGGCTGTGCGCCGTTCTTCATCCATTCCTTCGCACGGTCGTTGTCAACCTTTAGCTCGGCGGGTTCGGTGGTCGGGTTGTAATAGCCGATTTCCTCGACGAATGCGCCGTCACGCGGTGCACGGGAATCCGCAACAACGATACGGTAGAAAGGCTGCTTCTTCGCGCCCATTCTTCTGAGTCTGATCTTCAACATGATTTTTGTCCTCCGATTATATTTTCTTTTTGATTTGTTTGTATATCCGAAACGGCATTGCCGTGTTCGTTCTTTCTGTTAAAACTTGAACGGGAATCCGCCGCCGCGCTTTTTCATTTTCTTGCCGAGACGACCGCCGGTCAGCTGCTTCATCAGCTTGCGGCTTTGGTCGAACTGGTTGATCAGACGGTTCACATCCTGAATCTGCGTGCCGCTGCCGCGCGCAATGCGCCGCCGCCGCGAAGCGTTCAGAATGTCCGGATTCTCTCGTTCCTTTGGCGTCATGGCCTGAATGATCGCCTTGGTGCGGCCCATGGCCTTTTCATCGACCTGCAGCTGCCCCATCTTGCCGGACATGCCGGGGATCATCCCCATGATCTCCTCCATGGAGCCCATGTCCTTCATCTGCTCCATCTGGTCCAAGAAGTCGTCGAGCGTGAAGGCGTCGGTGCGCATCTTCTTTTCGAGCTCCTTGGTCTTCTTCTCATCGAACGCCTTTTCGGCCTTTTCGATCAGCGTCAGCACGTCTCCCATGCCGAGGATACGGCTCGCCATACGGTCGGGATGGAACGGCTCAAGGTCGGTCAGCTTTTCGCCGGTACCGGCAAACTTGATCGGTTTTCCGGTGACGGCCCGCACCGAAAGCGCCGCGCCGCCGCGCGTATCGCCGTCCAGTTTGGTGATGATCACGCCGGTCAGCGGAACCGCTTCATCGAACGCCTTTGCCGCGTTGACGGCGTCCTGACCGGTCATGGCGTCGATCACAAGCAGAATCTCCGCCGGATCGCATACATCACGGACGCGCTTCAATTCGTCCATCATGTCGCCGTCGATATGCAGACGGCCTGCGGTATCGACGATCACGACGTCAATGAAGTGCGAACGCGCATAGTCGATGGCTTCGACGACGGTCTTTTCGGGCTTTTGCGTGCCGCGCTCGAACACCGGAACCTCGGCCTTGCCGCCGACGACCTTTAACTGGTCGATAGCAGCGGGACGATAAATGTCGCATGCGCAAAGCAGGACGGTCTTGCCGTATTGCTTTTTCAGCAGCGCCGCCAGCTTGCCGCACATGGTCGTTTTACCGGCGCCCTGCAAGCCCGCCATCAGAATGACCGACGGCTTTTTCGGGCCGAAATCGAGCTTGGCGTTCGTGCTGCCCATCAAATTGGTGAGTTCCTCGTTGACGATCTTGATGATCATCTGACCGGGGGTGAGGCTTTCGAGCACATCGGTTCCGACGGCGCGGGTCTCGACGGTTTTGACAAAGTCCTTGACGACGCGGAAGTTTACGTCGGCTTCGAGCAGGGCGAGCTTGATCTCGCGCATGGCCTCGCGCACTTCCTTTTCGGAAAGGCGACCCTTGCCCGTGAGCTTTTTGAATACGTTTTGCAGCTTCGACGCA
>JAFUDD010000362.1 GCA_017459315.1 Clostridia bacterium
CTTCTGACCGCGGTCAAGGAAGCGGGCTTTGGCAAAACGATCCTGATCCTGCACACGAACAACGCGCTGCAGCTCGACTTTTTGAAGAACAACGAATACGGCATCGACGCCGTTTTGCAGATCGGCGGCACCGGCGAAAAGGGCGTTGAGGTGATCGGGAAGCTCTTGACCGGCAAAATCAACCCGTCGGGACGCACCGTCAACAGCTTTGTCTATGACAACTTCTCGTCTCCGGTCATGCAGAACTTCGGCGACCACCGTTACACACAGAACGGTGAACTGATCGTTGTGGATAACTACGGAACCGAAGCCCCGGGCGGCACGCTGCAGGGCACGACCTATCCCGGCACGTTCTCCTATCTGAACTACGGCGAAAGCATCTACATGGACTATCGCTATTACGAAACGCGGTACGAGGATGCCGTCCTCGGCGCGGCGAACGTCGGCGATTATCGCTATGACGATACCGTGTTCTGTTCGTTTGGCTACGGGCTAAGCTACACGGACTTCGAGTGGTCGGACTTTTCGATGACCGAACCGGACGCGGACGGCAATGTGACCCTCTCGGTCACGGTCAAAAACGTCGGCAGCGTCGCCGGCAAGGAGGTCGCGGAGTTTTATTATCAAGCGCCGTATACGCAGTATGACAAGGACAACCTTGTGGAAAAAGCATCGGTCAACCTGATCGAGTTCGGCAAAACGAAGCTCTTAAAGCCCGGCGAAGCCGAAACGATCACCGCCACCGTCAACGTTTATGATATGAAGTCCTACGACGCAAACAACGCAAAGACCTATATCATGGACGACGGTACCTATTATCTGACCGCCGCCCGCAACGCGCATGACGCCGTCAACAACATCCTTGCTGCCAAGGGCAAGTCAACCTCGGACGGCATGACAGCAAACGGCGACGCGGCGCTTGCGGCGACCTACACCGTTTCGCAGTTTCTGACGCTGCCCAACGCGTCCAACACCGGCGCAGCTGTAATAAATCAGCTCGACGATGTGGTGGCGCCGGACGCGGTCTATCTCACACGGCAGAACTGGACGATGATTGAGGACGGCGCAATCGCCTATTCGACCGATACGAAAACCGGCGCATCGAATACGACCGACACGCTCGGAACGGTCAAAACACGCGAGATCACCGAGGATGTGCTAAAAGGTCTGCTGCTGGAGGGCTGGGCCGCATCGGGCAACCCCGTCGGGCGCGACGACGCTTCCTGGCCGGAGGTATCGTTTCGCGACGATCTCGGCAAAACGGAAGCGGAATGCACCTTGCAGTTAGACGACATGATCGGTGCGGACTACGACGATCCGCGCTGGGACGAGCTGATCGGCGAAATCAGCTATGACGAAGCCGTGCGGCTGCACGCCGCGGCAGGCTGGGGCACGATTGAGATTCCCGCGATCGGCAAGGGTCAGTCGAAGTCCGTGGACGGACCGCAGGGCATCGTGAGTAATATCAACACCTCCGCCGGCTTCCGCTTCCCGCCGCAGGCCATGACTGCCATGACATGGAACCGCGAGATCGCGCGGTCTTTGGGCGACGCGATCAGCCAGGAGGCGCTGACAATGGGCATTTCCTCGTGGTGGGCGCCTGCGTGTAACCTGTACCGCAGTCCGTTTTCCGGCAGAAACTTTGAGTACTGCGGCGTGGACGGCATCTATTCGGGCTTGATCATCACGCCGATCATTGAAGGCGCGATGACCAACGGCGTGACCTGCCAGATCAAGCACATCGTGATCAACGATCAGGAGGTCAACCGCTTTGCGAACGGGCGGCTTGCGACGTTCGCCACCGAACAGACCGTGCGCGAGCTGTATTTGAAGCCGTTTGAGATCGCACTCAAAAACAGCCCCGTTTGCAGCGTAATGTCCACCATGACGCGCATCGGCACGCACCTCGGCGCGGGGCATTATCAGCTGAACGAGAACATCATCCGCGGCGAATTCGGTCTGGAAGGGCCGATCATCACCGATGCGCAGACCTACGGCCCCAAGGCCGGTGAAGAAATCCTCGCAGGCGGCAGCAGCATGGTCTTAACGACAAGCCCCACAGCCTACACCGCCGAAACGCTTGCGTCCAAGGGCATTCGCTACATGGTCTATCAGGCCGCTAAGGATGTATTGTATATGTACACCAAGAACGTTGCCTCCGGAATCACGATCGACGAGGGCTTCCCGATCTACGTGCTGCTGCTGATCGCAGCGGACGCGATCGTGGCGATCTATCTCCTCTACGGCACGTTCGAGGTTGCGTACGCCTATCACAAGGCGAACGGTCGGCAGATCGTTTCCGACCGCGCCAAGCGCACGCTGCGGATCGTGCTGTGGACGATTGCCGCGCTGCTGATCGTGTTCCTTGTCTTCAAATTTATCACCGAATGGGGTCCGATGCTGGTGTTCGCATTCCAGACGATCAGCGGCTGACGGATAAACAGGAGAACCGTATGAGCAGCTTTGCCATGAAAATCGTGAAAACGATGATGCGTCTGCAGCCCGGTTTCCGGAGCCTCGGCAAAAGCGATTCGATCGACTGGGTCAGGTTTCGCGCGATGAGCGACCGCTCGATGGAAGCGCTGAAGCCGGCAAAGGGCGTGTCGTTCCGGTCGGTGCGGCTCGGCAGCATGGACGGCGAGGTTTGCACGCCCGCGTCCATGCGAAACAACGCCGTGATCTTCTACGTTCACGGCGGCGGGTTCGTAGCGGGCAATGCCAAGACCTCCCGCGCCTACGCAAGTGCGATCGCGGCCAAGACCGGCTTTCCCGTCTATACCTGTACCTATCGCCTCGCACCTGAAAATCCCTCGCCCGCGATGCAGGAGGATTGCCTGTCGGGGTATAAAGCCTTGCTTGCGATGCACCCCGATACCCCGATTGTGCTGCTTGGGGAATCCGGCGGCGCGCATTTGGCGCTGACGACCGCGCTGCTGGCCAAGGAAAAGGGCTTGCGATTTCCGGCATGCGTCGTTGCGTTTTCCGTGCCGCTTGCATGGGACGGGTCTCTGAACGAACAACGCGCCGAAAACGAAAAGACCGACATCCAGCTTTCGGTCAAGGCGCTCGACCGCCTCGCGGACTGCTTCTGCCCGGACGCTGCGAAGCGCAAGGATTGGATTGTCTCCCCGCGCTATGCCGACTATACGGGATTCCCGCCGCTATACCTTTCATGGGCGGAGAATGAGGTGCTTGCGGCGGATTCCGAACTGCTGGAACAGCTTGCAAGGCAGGCGGGGGTCCCGGTCACCGCTCATCCGATGCCCGATGCGTTCCATGCGTTCGTAACGCTTGCGGGGATGCTGCCGGAGGCGGACACAATCTTGAAAGAAACGAAACATTTCATCGAAAACAATCTGTAAGGAGAAACAATATGGCAATCATCGAACGAACCGCGTGGAGCGCGGAGATGGAAAAGAATGCGAACACCGTCGGTAAAATGACCGGCGGCGCGAGCTTTGCAGGGGATGTGAGCAATCGGAACTGGAAGGTGCTGCGCGTGATCTGCGATCTCGGCTATTCGCTGATGCCGAAGGAAAAGGGTGTTAAGGTGCAAAAGCTCAACCTTGACGGCATCTACGGCGAAATGACACTGCCCAAAAAGCAGGCGTCCGAAAACATCATCTTTTATATTCACGGCGGCGGGCTTGTGTCCGGCTCGGCGAAGGCAACGCGGGCATACTGCTCCATGATGGCGAAATATTCGGGCTGCCGTGTCGTTTCGATCGACTATGCGCTTGCACCGGAAAATCATCATCCATCCGCGTTGAACGACTGCGAAAAGGCGTTTTTGGCGCTTCGTAAGCAGTTCCCCAAGGCTAAGTTTGCCGTGCAGGGCGAATCTGCCGGAGGGTATCTCACGATCGCACTGACGATCCGCATGATCGAAACAGGACATCAGCCGCCGGAATGCATCATCCCGCACAGCCCGGTCTGCGACTTCACCGGAGAAACCA
>JAFUDD010000029.1 GCA_017459315.1 Clostridia bacterium
CATCACGCCGCGTGCCGCGCTTGCGATCACATGCTTCGGCTCGCTGCCCGACAGCAGGATCCCGATCAGTGACGAATCCGGAATGATCTTCTGGATCCGCGGCAGGATCGACTTGTACGCCTCCGAATCCGCGATCTCATGCAGAAAGCCGGGGCCGTCGTTCGAATAGACGGACAGGATGCGCTTCTTCGTCGCTTCCTCGCAAAACGCCGCCGCATACACGGCGAAGTTGCCGCCCTTGGAATGGCCGCCGAGCCGCAGCTTGCCCGCCGTATCCGCCGCGACCGCGTTGACGTAATCGACCGCCTCGCTCTGCCCCGGCGTCTTGGGCAGCAGCGCCAGATTGAAGTCCTCGCGCCAGCCGACGATGGTTTCATCCGTGCCGCGATAGGCGACGTACTGCGTGCCGTCGCCGAGGTCGAACGTGACTGCCGCAAACTGTATGGCTTCATCCGTTTCCGTGCGGCGCATATAGTGCGAAACACGCACATCCTTGAACCGCGCCGTGTCCGCCGCCTTTTCCGCCAGCGGGTACGGGTCGTTGAAAAACGCGGTCTGGTCATACCCCGCCGCCTTGTACTTGGCGGGCAGATCGGCAATCGACACCGACGCCGAGGGATTTTCCGGCACAAGGCCGTCCATCTTGAGATACGCGAGCGTGGACAGGATCAGATTGTCCACTTCATTGAACGGGCGCTCGGCAAACGTCAGGTCGCCGCGCCAGTCGAGATAGTCTAAAATGTTCATGCAATGCCTCCGAAGCTGTGTATACAGTTTAGCATAGATTCCCCCGCCGCACAAGCGTCTTATCGGTGAATTTCCTGCGCCTCCCGCCGAAAGCCCATTGCGCCCGCCTGTCGCTTATGATATACTATATCCATTACATCCCCAAAGGAGGACTGCATGATGAAAGCACCGTTTTCCGCATACTTAAACGGCTTGATGCCGTGGGTGCGGCAGCTGGCGGACGAGCTGCAGGACAGCTATGAATACGTCAGCATCCTTTCGACCGATTCGGTCGGGTTCACGGTTTCGATGTCGAAGCGCAGCAAGATCGTGAACGATCGCACGATGACGACCGAGCGCGGCACCGTCGTGCGCGTGATGCAGAACGGCCTGTACAGCGAATACGCGTTCAACGAAGCCCTCGGCACGCCGGAGGAAGCCGCAAAAACGATCCGCGCCGCCATCGACGCGCAGCTTGCCGTCTTACAGGCGACGAACAGCGCCGTCTACGAAACCGCGCCGCTGCCCGACGAGCCTTTAGAGCTCTTCGTCGAAAAAGAAACCGAGCGTCTGCCCGAGACCGAAAACATCGAATCGCTTGTGACGTTCCTGTCCGGCCTGTCCGAAAAAGGGCTTGCCGCGATGCCGGAGGCGCTCGACTGCGCCGTGCGCGGCATGTCTACGCATATCAGCAAGCTGTTTGTGACCAAGAACCGCTGCCTTAGGCAAAGCTACGTCTACACCGAGGGCAGCATCGCCGCGTTTGCGCCGAACGCCGAGGGCGAGATCAAAACCGCCTACAAGGGCGTTTCGGGTCTCGGCGGACCGGAGATTCTGGACGGCCTAAACGCCGTGCTCGAAGAGCTGCCGAAGCAGCTGCATGAGCTTTTGGGCTCCGAAAGGATCGTCCCCGGCGAGTATGAGATCATCACCGATCCCGGCATTACGGGGCTGATCGCGCACGAAGCGTTCGGTCACGGCGTCGAAATGGATATGTTCGTGAAGGAGCGTGCGCTCGGCGCGCACTATATCGGTAAGCGCGTCGGAAGCGATCTTGTCACGATGCACGAGGGCGCGCGCTGTGCCGAAAGCGTCACGGCCTACGCGTTCGACGACGAGGGCACCTTGGCGGGCGACGTGATCGAGATTCAAAACGGCATCTTAAAGACCGGCATTTCGGATGCGCTCTCCGCCCTGCGGCTCGGCACCAAGCCTACCGGCAACGGCAAGCGCGAGAACTTTGCGCATAAGGCCTACGCCCGCATGACGAACACGCTGTTCGATTCCGGCACGGATTCGGTCGAGGACATGATCGCGTCGGTCAAGCATGGGTATCTGCTCTCCGGCACCGAAAGCGGCATGGAGGACCCGAAGCATTGGGGCATCCAATGCATCGTGTCGCGCGGGTATGAGATCCAAGACGGCAAGCTGACCGGCAAGGTCGTCTCCCCCGTCATCATGACCGGCTATGTGCCCGATCTGCTCGGTCAAATTTCGATGGCCAGCACCGACCGCGTCGTGGAGGGCAACGGCGGCTGCGGCAAGGGCTATAAGGAATGGGTCAAGGTCGCAGACGGCGGCCCGTATCTCAAGACGAAAGCGAGGCTCGGATAATGCTCGATACGATTAAAAACAAGCTGAAAGCACTCGGCTGCGACACCTATGAGCTGACCGAAAAAACCGTCACCGCATGGGAGTTCTATTTCATCCGTCACAAATTGGATCAGAACCGCACGGTCAAGACGCGCACCGTCGAGGTCACGCTCTATCGCCCGTTGGAGGACGGCAAGTTCCTCGGCTCCGCAAGCGGCACGATCTATCCGACCGCGTCCGAAGCGGAGATTGACGCGGCCCTCAGCCGCATCTACTATCAGGCGTCGCTTGTGAAAAACCCGTTCTACACGCTGACGGATAAGGAAGTGCCGAAGTTCAAGTTCAAGGCCGTGGACGCGGCGGCGATTGCCGAAAGCTTCGTCCGCGCGATGCAGGCGGTTCCCGAAACGGCGACCGAGCGCATCAATTCCTACGAAATCTTCGCGCACGAGGTGCAGCGGCACTTTGAAAACTCGAACGGCGTCAGCAGCACCGTGCTCTACCCGGATTCGATGATCGAGGTCGTCGTGAACGCGAGCAAGGGTGACCACGAAATTGAGCTGTACCGCAGCTTCACCTCCGGCGTCTGCGACGCCGCAAAGTTGACCGCCGAGGTCGAAAAGGCGCTGCATTACGGCAAGGATCGCCTTGTCGCGGAGCCGACGCCGAAGCTCGGCAAGGCCGATGTGCTGTTCACCGGCGCCGACAGCGTCTCTCTGTATGAATACTTCGGCAGCCGCATGAGCGCAGGAATGCAGTTCAGAAAGCTGTCCGACTGGACAAAGGGCAAGCCGATTGCGGCGTATACGACCGGCGACAAGCTCTCCCTGTTTGCGGCCGCAAACCTTGAAAACTCCTCCAAATCGTTCCCGATCGACGAGGAAGGCGCATTCATCAAGGAACGCTATCTCATCGAAAACGGCGTCGCCTGCAGTACGTTCGGCAGCCGCCAGATGAGCGAATACCTCGGCGAAAAGGACAGCTCTCTGGTCTACAACTTCGTTGTGTCCGGCGGCACCGCGAGCGAAAACGAGCTGCGCACCGGCGATTACCTCGAGCTTGTCGAGTTTTCGGATTTCCAGGTCGATCCGGTCGGCGGCGACATTCTCGGCGAGATCCGCCTCGGCTATTGTCATCACGACGGAAAAATGTCGATCATCACGGGCGGCAGCGTGTCCGGCACGATGCAGGATCTGATCCCGTCCATGCGCTTCACCAAGGAGACGCAGCAGTTCGATACCGCCGTCGTCCCCGCCGCGACCAAGCTGTTCGGCGTGACGATCACCGGCGTGAAGTGAATACATACAGGTTATGAAAAAGATTCCTCCGAAGCACTTCGGGGGAATCTTTTGTTGTACTGTTTTATTTTTCTGCCTTTCGCCGAGCCTCGCTCGATTTCGCCGCGAAGCGATTTCGCCGTGCCATCGGCACGATTTAGCCCATGCGAAGCATGGATTTCGCCCGGCTCTGCCGGATTTAGCCGCCGCAGGCGATTTCGCTCTCTTCAGACCAATTCTTCCTTGATCTTCTTAGCCGCCTGCTTCATGCGCTGCTCTTTCGACAGCATACGCTTACGCATACGGATGTTCTTCGGCGTGATCTCGACCAGCTCGTCGTCCGCGATGAACTCGAGGCATTGTTCCAGCGTGAAGTAGGTCGCCGGAGTGAGGCGCAGGGCTTCGTCGCTGCCCGCGGCACGCATGTTGGTGACGTGCTTCTTCTTGCAGACGTTGACCACGATATCCTCGGCGCGCGCGTTTTCACCGACGATCTGCCCTTCATACACCTGGACGCCGGGGCCGACGAACAATCTGCCGCGATCCTGTGCGTAGAACAGGCCGTAGGAGCTCGTCTCGCCGGTTTCGTGGGCGACAAGGCTTCCGGTCTTGCGCTCGAAGATTTCGCCCTTAAACGGCTCATAGCCCGCGAAAATGTGGTTCATGACGCCGTTGCCGCGCGTGTCGGTCATCAGCTCGGAACGATAGCCCATCAGGCCGCGCGCCGGGATCATGAACTTCAAGCGCGTGCCGGTGTCGCCGATGGCGATCATATCGACCATTTCGGCCTTGCGCTGCCCGAGCTTTTCCATGACGGAGCCGACGTATTCCTGCGGCACGTCGATGGTCAGCTCCTCCATCGGCTCGCAGATGCGGCCCTGCTCGTCGCGCCGGAGAATGACCTTCGGGCGGGACACCGCAAACTCAAAGCCCTGCCGGCGCATCTGCTCGATCAGAATGGAGAGGTGCAGCTCGCCGCGGCCCGAAACGCGGAACGTATCGGTGGAATCGGTCTCCTCGACGCGCATGGACACGTTCGTTTTGACCTCGGTGAACAGGCGCTCGCGCAGGTTGCGGCTCGTGACATACTTGCCCTCCTTGCCCGCAAACGGACTGTCGTTGACAAGGAACAGCATGTTCACTGTCGGCTCGTCGATCTTCACAAACGGCATCGGCTCGACCAGCTCCGGGGCGCACGCGGTTTCGCCGACGTTCAGATCCTCGACGCCCGCGACGCAGACGATATCGCCCGCATAAGCGACCTCGGTTTCCACGCGCTGCAGGCCCTCGAAATTGTAGAGCCGCGTGATCTTCGTTTCGCGCGTGCGGTTGTCCTGTCCGCCGCAGAGCACGATCGGCATACCGCGCCGCGCGGTGCCGCGCTCGATGCGGCCGATACCGATCTTGCCGACGTAATCGTCATAGTCGATCGTGGAGAACAAAATCTGCAGCGGCGCGTCGTTGTCCTGATTCGGCGCCGGGATCTCCTTTAAGATCGTGTCAAAGACGGCCTGCATATTGTCCTGCATCTCGTCCGGCTCATAGCCCGACTGGCCGTTGCGCGCGGAGGCATAGACGATCGGGAAGTCCAGCTGCTCCTCGCTTGCGCCGAGCTCGATGAACAGCTCCAACGCCTCGTCCACGACCTCATAGGGGCGCGCCTCGGGGCGATCCACCTTATTGACGACGACGACGCACTTTTTATTGAGTTCCAAAGCCTTGCGCAGCACGAACCGCGTCTGCGGCATGCAGCCCTCGAACGCGTCGACCAAAAGCAGAAC
>JAFUDD010000363.1 GCA_017459315.1 Clostridia bacterium
ATTGCGTATTCGGTCGGAGACTATTACGAAACGCAGATCGCGCAGTCGCGCAGCCTTGCCGAAAAGAAAAACATTTTGGACAAAATGTTTGAGGACTTTGTGCATCGCGTCCATAAACTCAAGCAGCGGCAGGACATCTCCGCGCCGATTCGCACCTGCTGCGATTACATCAGTCTGCACATCTATGATCCGATTGAGCTCGATCAGATGGGTCGCGTGATCGGCTACACGAAATACTATCTCTCCCGCAAGTTCAAGCAGGAAATGGGCGTGAGCATATGGGATTACATCAACGAACGCAAGGTGGAGGAAGCCAAGCTGCTGCTGGCTGACCCAAACCTGACGATCCAGGACGTAGCCGACAAGCTAAATTACTGCTCCCGCAGCTACTTTTCCGAGGTTTTCAAAAACTGCACCGGGCAATGGCCGTCCGCCTACCGCACCGACGGGCTGAATCAGTGAGGTGCCGCCATGATCGAACAATCCGTCGTCAAGCATAATGACAAGCGCGACCGCATCGTGCAGCGCATTCTTCGTATCATTCAGATCTTTCTTCTCGTCTTTGCCGTGCTCGCGCTCGGCTTCGGCTTTGCCGTCGCGGGCGTCTTTTGGGAGACCGATCAAAACACCTTTTGGCAGGCGGTGCTGAACATGCTGCTCCTTGCCCTGCCCGTGGCCGCCGTTATTGCGTTCTTGGAATGGCGCATCCGCAATCTCTGCGTCGAGTTTGATTACATTTTTTCAGACAATACGCTTGCGATCTGGCGCATCAGCGGCAACCGCCGCGCGCTGTGGATCACGGTGCCTGCGGATCGGCTGACGCTCGTTAAGCCGTATGACGAACTGACCGACGACGAACGCAAGGCGCTTGCCCATGCGCGCTTCGCCTGCTGCAACGCGACCGATCCGCGCTTGACGCTGCTCGAAAGCGAGGACGCGACGGTCGGCAAAAAGCGGCAAAGTCTTGCGCTGCTGCTCGAACCGAACGACGAGCTGAAACGCGCCTTGCAGCTTGCCGTCAAAAGGAACCGGCTATGACGCGCATTTTTGACATTTGGGCAGCGTCGCAAAAGCGGCTCCGTCGGCGCGTCGGTATGGCGCTTATCCTGCCGGTCGCATTTGCTCTGCCGTGGATCGTACTCGCCTTCTTTCTCCCTTGGCCGTGGCTGACCGCCGTGCTCTGCGCCGTCGTAACGGCGGGTGTGTTCTGTGCGCTGCTGTATGCGATCTATACGGAATTGCTCCCGTATCGGCGCACCGACCGGCTGCTTTCCGCCCTGCAGGGCGAAGAAGAAAGCACGGCGGAGGGCGTCTATCTCGGAGAAAAAAGCGCCTTCACGATACGCGACGGCGTGCGGATGCGCGTGCTGCGTCTCGACGCCGGCGACACGGTGAAGGGCGAGGCGGTCGAACGGGAACTGCATCTTCCGGCTTCGTTTCTGACGGATCTGCAAACAGGAAGCCGTGTCCGCTGTGTCGCTTCACACGGCGTTATGACCGGTGTTCCGTCCGAAACGAATGTCACGGTGCGGCTGCCTCGCGGAGGGCTTGCCGTGCCGCGTATACAGTATTTTCTCGCTGTCATCCTTGCTGCCGTGCTGTGGCTCGGCGGGTATGAGGCCGTACAGCACCTGACCGCGCCCGAAACGGTGGATGCGGCAGTATGCACGCTTGCCTACCATGCCGAATCCGAAGCTGTTTTACAGAATGCTGTGAAAGCGAAAAGCCTGACCCTTTCATTCGCCTATTCGACCACGCTCGATGATGAGACCCTTTACCAGTATTTAGCCACCTACGGCACCTTTGAAGCCGATCTTCTATTACTGCCCCTGTCCGATTATCTCG
>JAFUDD010000364.1 GCA_017459315.1 Clostridia bacterium
GTATGGTTATACACCACGTCCATCACGACGCCGAGCCCCGCTTCATGCAGCGCCTGCACCATTTGCTTCAGCTCTTTTACGCGCACCTCGCCGTGGTACGGGTCGGTCGAATAGCTGCCCTCCGGCGCATTGTAGTTCTTCGGATCGTAGCCCCAGTTGAACTCGCCGTCCGGCTTCGCTTCGTTGACCGTCGCGTAATCGTAGATCGGCTGGAAATGCACGTGCGTCACGCCGAGATCGACAAGGTAATCCACGCCGACCGGATGCCCGCTTGCGTTCGTCAGTCCGCGCTCGGTAAACGCGAGATACTTGCCGGGGTACTGCGAGCCCGCGATCCGGTTCGAGAAGTCGCGCACATGCACCTCCCAGATCAGCGCATCGCGGTAGGAGGTCAGCCCCGCATCAAACGCCGCGTCGCGGAAGCCCTCCGGATCGGTCGAGCTTAGGTCGATGACCATGCCGCGATCGCCGTTCAGACCGACGGCCCTTGCATACGGGTCCACCGCGTCCTGCGTGCCGACGGCGGTCGTGACCGTATAGGTGTAATACGTTCCGTGGCCGCAGGCATAGTCCGCCTGCCACACGCCCTTTTCGCCGCGCGTCATATCGACCTTGGCAAAGGCTTCGCCGCCGTCGCCGGTTTCAAACAGGTTCAGCACGACCTTCGACGCGGTCGGCGCCCATACCTTGAACGTCGTGCCCGCTTCGGTCAGCACCGCGCCGAGATCGTTGCCGTCGTAGGTGTAGTTTTCGATGAACTCCGCGCTGTCGAAGATGTTGGTCGGCAGCGCCATCCGCGTGCCGTAGCCCTCCAATTCCACTTCGTATTCGGCGCCGATGTCGATCGGCTCCGCGAGCGTGATCTTGCCGGTGACGACCTCGTTGTGCAGGCTCGACAGCGATTGCACTTCGACCGGCTCGCCGTTCTTGCGCACGATGATCTGCTTCAGCTCGTGGAACCGCGCCGCCGGTTCGATCGTGTATTGGATCGTGTTTATGTCAATGATACCCGCATAGGTAAACGATTTTTTCTGATACAGATTCACGCCGCCGTCCTCGCTGTAATAGATCTTGCCGTCGCCCGAAAGCAGATAGATCGACGTATCGCCGTTCACCGCTACAAAGCGATCCGCGTCAAAGTCCTTCGTCGCGGTGCCCCAGGAGGTGCCGCCCGGATCGGAACAGCCGGTGCGCACGATAAAGCCGACGTTCTGCACGTCCTCCGGCACGTTCAGCACGCACTTGGCGCCGTAATCGCACGGGTACATTGGATAGCCGCGCCCGTCCGCGCCCTCAAACCAGATCCACATGTCGCTTGTATCAAAGTCGATCTTGGCGGCCTTCCAGTAGATTGTCAGCTGATGCGTGCCCGGTTCGGGCGGGAGCATGTATTCGCCTGCCGGGGCTTCGGTCGGGGCCGCCGTCGGCTTGGGCGCTTCGGTCGGCGCTTCCGTCACGGCTGCCGCCGGGGCTTCGGTCGAAACCACCTGCTGCGTTTCCATCTGCTGTGCCGTCGGCTGCGGCGCGGGCGCCGCGCAGCCCGTCAGCAAAAGCAAGGCCAACAGGCCCATCAAAATCCGTTTCTGCATGACTGTGTCTCCTTTTCGCGTCTTGCTTGACGCGTATTTTACATTCGTATGGTAGCACCGATCCGGCGCAAAGTCAACCGGAATCGGCAAAAGCCGCCAAAATGAAACGCGCCGCGCCTCCCCAAAGCAGGGAAGCGCGGCGGAACGCGTTTGTCCTATCCGATTATTCCTTTGCCGCGTCCACGGCCTCGGCAATTGAGCGCGTGCCGAGGGCGCTGTATTGATCGACCTGCGCGCGGGAACGCGGGCTGTGCGTCAAGCACCCTGCGCCGCCGATGCAGCCGCCGGTGCAGGCCATGCCCTCGACGAAGTTTGCGTCGAGCACGTTGCGGCTCTTCTTCAGCAGTGCGGTCTTGCATTCCTCGATGCCGTCACAGGAGACGGGCTTAAGGTCAAACGTAAGCCCCTGTTCCTTCAGGCCCTCCGCAACCGCGTCGCTTAGGCCGCCGCAGCGGGCGAAGATGCGGCCGAAATAGGAAGCGTTGTCAAGTCCGCTTTCCTCTAACGTCGTGATCTCGATATCGCGGCTGTCGAACAGCGCCTGCAGCTCCTCGAACGTCAGCACCGAATCGACGTACGGCGCGACGGTGTCGAGCTGGATCTCCTTCTTTTTCGCGGTGCACGGCCCGATGAAGACGACCTTGATTTCCTCGCCGAACGTCTCCTTGATGAACTTGGCAATCGTCGCCATCGGAGACAGCGAATCGGAAATGTAGCCGGTCAGCTTCGGGTACGTCTTGCGGATGAACGATACGAACGCCGGACAGCAGGAGCTGGTCAAAAACCCACGCTCCGCAAGCTCGCGCGATTCGTCCTGCGCGACCATGTCCGCGCCGAGCGCCGCCTCCATGACCGTATCGAAGCCGAGCACCTTGAGGCCGGTGATCACCTGCCCGATCTTCGCGTAGGTGAACTGTGCCGAGATCGACGGCGCCACGACCGCGTAGACCTTCGGGCCGCCTTCTTGGGCCGCCTTCAGCATCCGCACCACGTCGAGAATGTAGGACTTATCCGAGATCGCGCCGAACGGACATTGATACACGCACGCGCCGCAGGAAATGCACTTTTCGTCATCGATGACAGCGGAATTGTCGTCGTTGATCTTGATCGCCTTGATCTTGCAGGCGTTCTGGCACGGACGCTTGCGGTTGATGATCGCGGTGTAGGGGCAGACGCTCGCGCACATGCCGCACTCGACACACTTGGTCTTGTCGATATGCGCGGTATGGTCGGCCGAAATCGTGATCGCGCCCTTTTTGCACGCGTCCATGCAGCGATGCGCCAGGCACCCGCGGCACGAATCCGTCACGTCGTAGCCCGCCGCCGGACATTCATCGCACGCAATGTCGAGCACATGGATCACGCGCTTGTCCGCCGGATCGCCGCCCATGGCGAGCTTGACGCGCTCGGCAAGGATCGCGCGCTCCTTATAGACGCAGCAGCGCATCGTCGGGATCTTGCCCGGCACGATGGTCTTGGGAATATCCAAAACGTTCTGCGTCAGCGTACCGTTCCATTCCTGCCGCGCCACCTCGCGCAGCACCTTGTATTTCAATTCCTGTACCCGTGTGTCGAAAATACGCATAAGCCTCTCCTTTCGCGGCTGTCGCCGCTTCTCCCCTGCTATCAGTTTACCACAGACCGACGTGGTTTGACAATGCGCGATTCGGAAAAATCCATACCAAAAATCGACAAAGCCGCCGGAGGGGAACCGGCGGCCTTGTCATTCCGACTACATAGGGTCCAAGGGAAGAAGATGCTTTTCGCTCTTCTGCCTGTTCACAGTATACCACCGCGGCGCAGGAAAGCCCATAGTCAAAAAAGCATATCGGTGATAACTGTATCGATATATTAGATATCGAAAGTTTCAAAAGCGGCTTTGCCGTGCGAGGGCGGATCGCTCAGCCCCGCCAGATATAATACGCCACAATGACCGGAACGGCGATCACGCTGAGCACGATGAGCAGCACGATATCGCGCTTGGTGAATTGCAGCGCGTCGGCGTCGGCATGGGTCAGCTTCATGCGCGTCGTGACCGGCACGAGCGACCGCAGCAGCAGCACGAGCAGCACGGTCTGCAGCGGGAACGTGACGATGTTTTTCACAAGCCGCGGCCATGTCATAAACGTGTAGGTCTTGCCGGTGAGCAGGTAGTTCTGCCACATATAGAACAGCCGGTCGAGCACAAGGTTGCAGACGACCGTGACCGAGAACCGCGCGAGCATCACGCGCAGCACACTGAGCCGCGCGCGGTAGAGGAACAGCGCAAACAGCAGCCCGCCCGCGATTTCGGTGAAGATGTACGGGAAAAAGTACGCGCCGGAGGGGAACAGCACCGCGCCGACCGTGTCGGAAACGGCGCTTGCCGCGATGGCCACGACCGGGCCGTAGATCATCGAGCCGACGGCGTTGACCAGAAAGCCGAAGGTCAGGTTCAGATCGGGGCCGAGGGGCACGCGGAACGCCTTGATGCCGATGCGCATGGCGGTGAGGATCGCGGCGAGCAGCAGCACGCGCAGCGAGGAAAACTCCTGCACGGCGAGGCGCCAGTAATCGCGCGAAAACGGGGTGACAAAGAGACGGGACGTGTCGAGGGGTTCATAACTTTTTGCCGACATAGAAAAATACCTCCTTACGATGCCGGCCGTGGGCATCATAAGGAGACAGGGATTCCGTATGATGTTCACAGCGGGATGCGGCAAACGCATCGCAAGGTTTCCCTTTTCGTCCGTGCGGCAACTCCCCGTCCGCACGGCACTGCGGCTCAAAAGCCAACGCGCGCCTGCCTACTCTGTTTTTGGATATTATAGACTGAAATTGCGGGATTGTAAAGAGATAGAATGAAATTTGCGGCGAATGGGCGCAGGAAATGCAGCGGGAATGTATGGGATTACTTAATCCTTCACGTATCGAATAATATCGGAAACCTCGCAGTCCAAGATCGAGCAAAGCTCATTGATGGTCTTTGTCGTGATCGGTTCGCCATGCTTCATGCGGTGGATCGTGTTCGCCCACACACCCTGCTTATAGATCAGGTCATATGTCGAAACGTTCTTGCGGTTCAGCGTGTCCCAAAATGGCTCATAAGAAATCATGCAGAAAGCCTGTCCTTTTTCTTTCCATCTTATTCTGCCTAACTTCTTGACTATGCCTAATATATTGAGTATAATATAATAAAAAAAGGAGCATCTGAAATGGAAACCATAAAAAAAGACACAAATGTATCAGAAAAAGAATCTACTAATGCAGAAGTACGTGCAATACTGAAAAAGTTAGAATCAATAGAAAAGAATACAGCTATTTCTACCGGCCATCTGCGTGAAATCAGGTCATTCACGACTTTTTGTCTGATCCTTATGCTCCTCAGTCTGCTGGCATCATTGGTTCTTTTCTTAAGAGGTTGTACAACAGGATCTATTTTTTAAGGCACATTTTAGCACTCTCCTCTTGCGACTGCTAAAGTTTCACAATCGCATCAAAATTCCAACATACTTCTGTCAAAGTCATGTTTTATGATAAGGCCATCAAAAGAAGAGAGGGTTCGAAGGGAATACCGAGGGCCCGCTCGGGAAAGAATAAGAGAAAAACAAGGAGGTAACTACCATGTTTGAACTGAGACCGTATCGTAAAAATGAAATGCAGAATGCGTATTATAATCCCTTCCGCGAGATGGAGGAAATGGAGCGCCGGTTCTTCCGCGATCCGTTCTCGATGTTTGACAGCAACGAGCTGAGCCTGTTCAAGACGGATATTTCCGATCAAGGCGATTCGTACCTGCTCGAAACCGATCTGCCGGGCTTTGACAAGAAGGACATCCGGCTCGACCTCAACGGCGACACGCTGACGATCCATGCCGAGCGCCATTCCGAGAGCGAGCAGAAGGAGCACAAGGACAAGTACCTCAGAGTCGAGCGTTCCTACGGTTCCTACAGCCGCGCGTTCGATGTGTCGCTTGTCGATACGCAGAACATCAAGGCCAAGTATGAGGACGGTGTTTTGAAGCTGACTCTGCCGAAGAAGCAGAAGGTCGAATCCGAAAAGCGTTCGCTGGAAATCGAATAACCCTTGCGCTGTACGGCGGCGGAGCGATCCGCCGCTTCGGACCGTCAATAAAGGTCCAGACCATTTTCGGCGGACTTTGTATACAAAAATTGGTAGGAAGAAACGGACGAAAAAGCGTCCGTTTCTTTGATTTTACGCCGAAAATTAGCCGGTTTCTCAGCCTCGGCATAACTGAGTATAGCCTTCGTCAGAGAATTCCGGCTTCAGAGGTATTCTGTAAAGGGTGGTTTCAAACCACTACTACAGAATAGCTGCGAGATGATCTTCCTGCGGTAAAAGAAGAAAACAGTGCGGCTATCGGAAAGGAGTTAGTTCTTTTTGCGGTTAGCCGCACCATTATTTTATCACAGGAGGTTACATATGAAAAGTTATTTTGAAGAACATGGCGGTACATATACCGAGGTCGGACAAGTCTTGCTTCCAAACCTTGTTTTAGACCAACAACCGGAAGGCGACATCGGCATCTGGGGATGGCGCAGGAAACGGTATCTCAAGGCGCATAAGAAAGGCGTCTACAATGCAATGTTGCTGAACAGCACATTGACGCAGCACCTGATCGACACGAACGAAGCGGCGCTTGACCTTATGGATTTCCTCGTAAAACAAATGGTTGCAGCCGAAGGTGTGACAGAGGAACTGAAACGCCGGGATCAGATGGCATGGGTCGGGAGAATGAACAATATCCGAAACCGTGCCGAGGAGATCGTTCGGAATGAATGCATCTATGTATAATCGGCGCTGCGGGTATGAGTATCCTCGGAAAGATCCTTCTTGCACCGATATGGCTGATACTGTTTCTGTTGAAATGGCTCTGTCTGATCGTGACAGGAATTGCGTCGGGATTCCTGCGAATCGGCGGTATACTGCTTCTATTGATCGGTGCAGCATATTGGGTTTTGCAGTTTGAACCGATCCAGACCATCCGTGTTTTCGCAGTCGGTATCGGTGCAATCGTAGCTCCTTATCTCGGATCGGTCATCATCGGGATAATGGAAGCGGGTCATATAAGGATCGGAGAGTTCCTAACAGAATAAACAGCAAGAAATTCCGGACAAGCCAATACTTGCTCGGACTATTTATATACTTCCCGATGGCTATGCAAGTAGCCAAGTACAAAAGAGTGTTTGAACTTCGGATCAAGTTGGTCCGAAGTTCGGCTGTGAAAATCAGAACAAGTTGAACTGCATTTTAGTGATCCCGGCTTGGAATACCTTTCGTTATGTATCTTTGCCTTGAGCTGCGACAAATTCCCTGTTATAAAAAGAGCTCATTTGCGAGGAACCATTCCCATCGACAACACAACGAGCATCTCAAAATCGGGATGCTCGCTTTGTTTATATCACGCCTTTCCGCTGTCGTATTTTGCTGTAATCAAATACCGGCTACTTCTCCTTGTGCGTAAAACCCAATTCTTCATCCGACCATAGTTCGTATGCCTTCCCTATTTTCTGTATCCGCTTAGACACCGCGCTGTGCGTTATCAGCCCAAGGAGTTTCGCCAC
>JAFUDD010000365.1 GCA_017459315.1 Clostridia bacterium
AAGAAGGCTTTCCCGCGAATCAATCGTCACAGCGGCCTTTTCAATCGGCGGAACGGCACATTCGCACATGTGTACAAACTCTTCAAGCATCGGAGACGGCAAGTTATCCACGCAGTAGAAGCCAAGCTCCTCCACGCTTTTCAGCGCAAGCGACTTTCCGGCGCCGCTCATCCCCGTCACAATCAGCAGGTACATTCTCTATCCCTCCAATCGTTTGATCTCACATTCCAATGCCGTTCCTGTCTGTGCCAGAACGACCGCCTGAATCTTTTCGATCAGCGCCGTCACGTCGTGCGCCGCAGCGCCGCCGGTGTTGATAATAAATCCCGCATGCAGCTCGCTGACCTGCGCGCCGCCGACCGCTGCGCCCTTCAGCCCGCATTGCTCGATCAATGCGCCGGCAAAGCCATTAACAGGGCGCTTGAACACGCTGCCTGCCGACGGATATGAAAGCGGCTGTTTCTCTCGACGCTTTTGCGTGCAGGCGCGCATCGTTTCCGCCGCTGTTCCGTCGTCCGGCGTCAGCGCGAACGTCGCTTCGAACACAATGCAGTCCGGAAACGCGAACGGACTTTTTCGATAGCCGAGCGTATCGGGATCGACCGAAAGCCATTCTTCCGTGCCGTCGTGCCATACATGGACGCGTGATAGGATCTGTTTGATTTCGCCGCCGTAAGCGCCTGCATTCATGGCGCACGCTCCGCCGACCGAACCGGGAATGCCGCAAAGCCGTTCCATTCCCATAAGCCCGCGTTCGACCGATTCCTTGGCAAGCTTTGTCAAGGAGGTTCCCGCACATGCCGTCACCTCCGTACCGTTCCATACCGGTTCATGCAGCGGCTTATCCAGTCGAATGATCAAGCCGGAATAGCCGTCGTCGGAGGCAAGGATATTTGTCCCCTTGCCGAGCACATAGAACGGCATACCGATATCTCTGCAAACAGATATCGCTTCGGCAATCTGCGCATAATCGGTTGGCGCAAGCACCCAAGCCGCATTGCCGCCAATCTTAAAGCTCGTCATTTCGGCAAGCGGGATATTGGACACAGCCCCAAGCGCACGCAGACGATCTATTTCGTTTTGCACACAAGTATACATAATATGATTATAGCAAAGAATGTTTTCGTTTACAAGTCCGATTTACGATTCCGTATCGCATGCCGATGCAAGAAGCACTTCCTGCATTCTGCTTTGGAAGCGTCGTTCGGCGTCCTCATCTCCGTTCAAAGCCAAAGCGGCGTCCGAAATCAGCACATCCTTTTCCGCCTGCAATCGGAACGGATCCGGCGTCATCACCGTTTGATATCCGGCATAGATGTCCTTCATGGCGGCATGCGGCACTGTATCCTCGACACACGTCAGAACGGACATGGCGCCGAGCGTTCCGAGCTTTTGCTGTACCGATTGACTTCTTACATAGTCATAAAACCCCTGCATAGCTTCGGCACGCGCATCGTCGATTCCCTTTTGGATGCCAAGCCAGCATACCGAAGCCGTGTAATTCCCGACCGGCTCTACCGCATAGCTCTCCCCGTACTGCTCATTGCGAAGCGCGTCGCCGGCAGCGCGAAGGTCCGTTACCACCGAGGTTTGCGGGATCGGCATCTTGTTCTTTACATCCCCGTTCGGTTGGCTCGCCATCATCGCTGCAATATCGTTTTGTACAGGCAGCGGAACGCTTTTTTGTTCTGTCGAAAGTCTTGCGTAGCCCGAATAGAAATACGGTACGGCGTACGCGGTGTCGGCGAGTCCATCGCGCAGATCACATGTTTTTGTTTCTATTTCCCGCAAACGATCCGTGGGCAATGTGCCGCTGAAAAACGAATAGCCGTCCGGTACGCGTCCGTATTCGATGCGCTCCCAAAACAACGGCTCTGTCATGCCTTCGACAAGAATGTGCGTTCCCTTATGCTTTTTACCATACGCATCGGCCTGCGTCTGCAGCCAAGCTGTTACGCTGCCGGCGTAGGTGCGTTCCGATACGATGTGGTACAGGACAAGTGTTCCGACAAATGACGGCGGCTCCCGTCTGCGCACCTCTGCAAAGAAGTCCCTTCGTGACTGCTCGATCAAATAGCGCGGCGAAAAGGCGAGCGCAAAGAGCAGCAATATACAAAGAATAATTCTAAAATACTTCATACCGCACGGTATGCGGCAAAGCTTGTCCTTATTCGAGAAACATCGCGGTTTTTCTGAAAAGGAGTGCGGAACGGATTTGGGATAAACATATAGAGAACTATTTTGACTTTGGAGGATGTATGGAAATCAACGCTCAAAAGCGAGGTCCGAAGCTGTCCGTTTCTCTTTCGGGAGAGCTGGATCACCACAGCGCGGACAAAGTACGCATTATGCTCGATACAATGCTGCACGATATCACGGTACGGGAGCTGACACTCGATCTGTCCGGCGTCACATTTATGGACAGCGCAGGTCTCGGCGTCGTTCTCGGACGGTATAAAACGATTCATTTGCGCGGCGGCCGCGTGATCGTCACCGGCGTGTCGGCTTCGATCGACCGCATCTTTCGGATGTCCGGCCTGTATACGCTTGTGGAGCATCGATAAGGAGGCAGACTATGCAGAATATGACCGAAGTACATTTTTCCGCCTTGTCGCAAAACGAGAACTTTGCCCGCGCCGTGATAGCGGCTTTTGCTTCGCAGATGAATCCGACGCTTGAACAGCTTTCCGATATCCGCACAGCGGTTTCCGAAGCCGTTACAAACGCCATCATTCACGGGTATGAACAGAACCCCCTCAAGCTCGTGTCCATGATTTGCAGAATTGACGCCGATCTGTTGACCGTAACGGTGCGTGATGAAGGCTGCGGGATCGCTGATATCGACCTTGCCCGAAAGCCGTTCTATACCTCCAAGCCCGAGCTCGAACGATCCGGCATGGGGTTTGCGGTCATGGAAGCCTTCATGGATCATGTCACCGTCGAATCCACACCGGGACAAGGCACGACCGTCAAAATGGAGAAACGGATATGCCATGGCGAATGACGCCTTTTTGGCATTGCTGCAGGGAGCGCAAAGCGGCAATGCCGATGCGGAACAGCAGCTTGTCCGGGATAATCTTCCGCTCGTCTATGCGATAGCCAAGCGATTCAGGAGCAGCCCTTTGGAGGAAGATGACGTAAAGCAGCTTGGCGCCATCGGACTGCTGAAAGCCATCCGCCGCTTTGATCCCGCCTACGGCGTATGCTTTTCGACATACGCGGTACCGTTGATTGCCGGTGAAATCAAGCGATTTCTGCGGGACGACGGTGTGATCAAGTATTCGCGAACGGTCAAAGAGCTCCTTGTCTCCATTCGACAGTTGCAGGCGCAGCAGCCGGATATAACGCTTGATGAGCTTGCCGCCAAGTTAGCGGTGGACGCCGCCGATATCGAAGCGGCTTTGGCGAGCGGAACGCAACTTCAATCGTTGGATGAACCGGATCGCATTACCGGCGAACCGTTCGGTACTTCCCTGCCTTCCGACAGCCGTGAAAATGAAACCGTGAATCGTCTGTGGACAGAGGCTATGCTGCACTCGCTCGACGAGCGCGACAGGCTGCTGATGGAACTGCGTTACCGTGCGGAAATGACACAGAGCGAAGTCGGCAAACGGCTCGGCATATCGCAAGTGCAGGTCAGCCGGTTGGAAAAGCGGATCCTTCTTCGGCTTCGTGAGCGTGAGCGGCCATAGAAAAGCGACGGGAGTGTTTCCCGCCGCTTCGTGTTTCGTTCGGTTTATCTTGCGCCTTGGATCATGGCGGCATAGTCCTGGAAGGAAATGCCCGCAATGGCACTGAACGCTGCAAACAATACGAACAGGATCAGACCGACAAGTGCGGCACACCAATAGGAACGCGCATAGGCGCGCCGATTCATATTGCCTTTGGAAAAAGTAAAGACGATCAGGAAGACGAGTCCGACAACAGGAACCGAGAACAGCAGATTCAGGCCGAAATAAGTCCAAGGGGACAGCGGCCGGTATTGTTCAGTATAGTTACGCTCCATGGTTTGTATCCTCCTTTGCATTGTCATCCGTATTTTTCAGCGGCTTGCCGTGGATCAGGTGCAGCTTCGGCTCCTCCCCGCGCAGCAGTCGCTTGATGTTCGGAATGTGGCGAATGATCAGCAGCGAAGCCGCCGGCACCGCAAACCAGAAATAATAGGGCTCCGTCCATCCGAGCAAAACGCAGATTCCCGTAAAAAGGACGAACAGGATCGCCGTTCCCATGGAAACAAGCGAAACGCGTCGTGTCCAAAGGAAGATCAGGACGATTGCCAAAGTTCCCGCCAATGCCGCAGGCCAGCAGAAGCAGTACATCAAAGCAAAGCAGCTTGCCGCCCCCTTGCCGCCCTTGAAATGATACAGCACCGGGTAGCAATGGCCGATCACCGAAGCGAGCAGACAGATACAGCCGCCATAGCCCGCCGCAAGCGTTGCATCGTCCACGTTCAGTCCGAGCCAGCGGCCGAGTAAACGGCCGAGCACAAACGCCAAAGCCGCCTTGCCGGCATCGCCCGCAAGCGTCATAAACCCGAACTTTTTGCCGTATACGCGGATCATATTGGTCGAGCCGGCGTTGCCGCTGCCGTATTTACGCACATCGTCATGAAACGCAAGGCGGCTGATGATCAATGCCGTTTGCAGATTGCCGAAGAAATAGCCGATCACGGCGACCGCAACGATAACGAGGACATTCCAGGATTGAATTACCATGCTTTACGCCTCCTCCTTGGAACGGTTTCTGAAGTACAGACGAATCGGCGTCCCCATAAAGCCGAACGTCTTGCGGAAATAGTTTTCCAAATAACGTTCGTATGAAAAATGCATCAGCGTCGCATCATTGACGAAGATCACAAACGTCGGCGGCTGTGTGGCAACCTGCGTAGCATAATAAATCTTCAGACGGCGTCCGTTCTGCGACGGCGGTTCATTCATCGAAACGGCTTCGTTGACAACGTCGTTGAGCGTGCCGGTCGGGATGCGGCGAGTGCTTTGTTCGTAAACTTCATTAACCATGGACAGAATCTTCTGCACACGCTGCCCGGTCTTGGCCGAGATGAACAAATACGACACATACGGCATGAAGTTGAGATCCACGTTCATGTCCTTCTTGAACGTCTCGATCGTATGCGTATCCTTTTCGACAAGGTCCCACTTGTTGACAAGGATGATGCTCGGCTTGCCTTCTTCGTGGACATAGCCCGCTATCTTCACATCCTGCTCGGAAAGGCCCTCCGTTGCATCGCAGACGAACAGTATGACATCGGCACGCCGCACAGCGGCAAAGGAACGGATCACGCTGTACCGTTCGATGGACGCATCTTCGATCGCGCGCTTGCGGCGAATGCCTGCCGTGTCGATCAGCATATACCGCTGCCCGTCCCGTTCGAACGGCGTGTCGATGGCGTCGCGCGTGGTGCCCGGCACGTCCGAGACGATCACGCGATTTTCTCCCAGCATAGCGTTGACAAGCGACGATTTACCGACGTTCGGACGGCCGCAAACCGCAATATGGATCGTCTTGTTTTCCTCTTCTGCTTCGGCTTCCGGAAAGTCTGCACAGACGGCGTCCAACAGATCGCCGAGGCCCAAGCCCTGTCCCGCCGAAACGATAATCGGATCGCCGAGGCCGAGCGAATAGAAATCATAAATGGCTTCGTGGAACTTCGGCGCGTCCAGTTTGTTGACGCCGAGCACGACAGGCTTTTGACACTTGCGCAGCATCGCGGCAACTTCTTCGTCCGCAGCGGTCATCCCCTCCCTGCCGTCCACCAAAAAGACGATTACATCGCAGGTTTCGATGGCAAGCTCTGCCTGAATGCGCATCTGGACAGTGATCTTATCCTCGCTCGCAGGCTCGATGCCGCCGGTGTCGATCAGCGTAAACGAATGGGATAGCCACTCCGCATCGCCGTAAATACGGTCGCGTGTGACGCCTGGGGTATCCTCGACGATCGCCACCTTTTTGCCGATCAGTCGATTGAACAATGTAGATTTGCCGACGTTCGGACGGCCGACAATAGCAACAAGCGGTTTACTCATTTTGTTTCCTCAAACAACTTTGCAACAAGATCGGCACCGTCCTTGACAGGGACGATGTTGACATGCAGTTTTTCTTCCAGTTCGGTCACCGTGATGCCGTCCAAAAAGACATCCTCGCGTTCTTTTAACATATTGCGCGGAATCAGCAGCGTTTGTTCCAACGGCTTATCAGACAGTTCCGTAATGAGATCGCTGCCGGTGACAAGCCCCGCCACATGTACATTCCCGCCGAAATAGCGGTTCGGGATCGGATAATACGTCCATTCGACGCCATAGGGATTCAGCTGTTTATACAGCTCAAAGAAGAACGGCGCCGCGGCGGTTCCTCCGGCCATCGTAATCTTTTTAGGCTGCTGCAGCGGCCGGGCATCCGCCAACGCCGCTTCAAAATCCATAGCGAACAGGCGCAGCATGCCGACGCCGTTTTCGATCTGCCCGAAATCCTCATAGTATTCTTCCGGCGGGATCGGCAGCTCGGCATTGAGATACCATTCGTCGGACAGAAAAGCGATCCGAGAGCCGTACTGTTCCAAAAAGTTCTTTTGGAATCGCTCGACCTGTTCGACGACCGTTCGGCTGCTGTCACGGTCGAACGTTTCGAGATGCTCCAGCTTCTCGCGGAACTTGGTCACGCCGACCGGTACGATCGCAATGGAGGCGGTTGCCGGATACAGCTCGCCGAGGACACGCATCGTTTCTTCGAGAATCTCCCCATCGTTGATGCCCTTGCAAAGAACGATCTGTGCATGGAACTGTAAGCCGGCGTCCTTCAATGCCTGCAGCCGCTCCCGAATACGGCCGGCCGTGGGATTGCGCATCATACGCTTTCGCACATCCGGGTCGATAGC